>CAUJGI010000616.1 GCA_963169155.1 Chloroflexota bacterium | reverse complement strand
CGGTAGTAGGAAAGGGTAGAAGCGGCCGTTTCCTCCCAAGAAAACCTGCCTGCCTGCACCAAACCCCGCTGCGCCAGCTCATCCAGTTTTGCGGTGTCCGGCAACAGCGCCAGCAGCGTTTGGGCCATCGCCTGGCTGTCGGTGGGGTCAAAATAAGCCACGGCGTCGCCGCCGACTTCCGGCAGGCTGGACGTTTGGGTACAGGCCACGGCCGTTCCACACGCCATCGCCTCCAACACCGGCAACCCAAACCCCTCAGCCAGACTGGGAAAAACAAACAACTGTGCCCCGCTGTACAGCGCGGGCAAATCGGCATCGTCCACCGACCCCAAAAAGCGAACATGCTCGTGGAGATGGTGGTGGGCAACGGCCGTTTTCACCGCCTCATACCGCGCATCCCACCGCCCGGCAATCAGCAGCGGCGGCGCGGTTGGCAGGTCGTTAACAACGGTGGCCCACGCTTCTACCAATCGCACCAGGTTTTTGTGCGGCTTGTTGATGCCCAGGTAGAGCACGTATCGTTCGGGCAGATTGAGCTTGTGGCGCAGGGCAGTAACAACCGTTTTCGGCTGGGGCTTAAACTGCCCGTCGGCGGCCAGGGGAACGGCCGTAATCTGGCCCGGCTTTACTGGATAGCACCGCAAAAAATCCTGGCGCGTCGCCTCCGAAATGGCCAGGAAGTGACGGCCCGCTCGCAGCGCCAGTCGGGTAGCCAGCCGCGCCAGCAGGCGGGCCTGGGGCGACACCAGCTGGGGGAACTGCTCCGGGATGAGATCGTACAGCGTTACCAGCGTCGGTACGCCGGGGCGGTAGGGCATGAGGGTGTAGGCGCTGTGGTAGACCGTGGCGTTCACCTGCCGCAGCAGGCGCGGAATTTGCCACTGCTGGGCGAGCGAGAAGGGGGATACGGCCGTCGCCACCCACTGCACGTTGGCCTGCGGCGCAGGCAAAAACCAGCGGGATTGCGCCTGCGGATTATGCAGCAGCAGCAGCGCTTCATCGTCAGCCAGCTGCGGCACCAGATGGCGGGCCAGCTGGCTGACGTAGCGGCCAATCCCCGGAAAATGGTCCGCAGCCGTGCGGGCGTCCAGCACATACCGCTTCACGTCTGGCCTCCAACCGTTTTTTGCAGAATTTGGGCGACGTGAACGGCCGTTTGCGCAATTGAAAAAAGCGCCTGGGCGCGCCGCTGCCCGGCCTGCCCCAATCGCTGGCGTTCCTTTGGGTCCGCCAGCAGCGTGGCTACGGCCTCAGCCAGCGCCACGATATTGCCCGGCGGGACGAGCCGACCGGTTTGCCCGTCCGCCACAATTTCTGGCAATGCGCCATGGGCAAAAGCCACCACAGGCCTGCCCGAAGCCATCGCCTCGACGTTCACCAGGCCAAACGGCTCTGGATCGCCGGGATGGACAAAGACGTCCAGCGCCGCCAGGGCCGGGCGCACGTCGCTGAGGTGGCCGGTGAAGTGCAGGCAGCCGTCCAGATGGTGCGCGGTGGCTTGCTGCCGCAGCTGGGCGGGGTAGCTCTCGCTTTCGCCCAGGGGCACGCCGCCCACAATCACAAAATGGGCCTCGGGCCGGGTTTGCCGCACCAGGGCGGCCATCTCGATGAAGCGGTGCTGCCCTTTCCACGGCCGTAACCGTCCCACGGTGCCGATTAGCGGCGCGTCGGCGGGAATGTGGTACGTCTGGCGAAAAACGTGGCCGTCCAGTGGTTGGGCAAAGCGGGCCAGGTCGATGCCGTTATGGACGACGGCCGTTTTCCGCGCACACGGCAGATGGCTGGCCGTCGCCGCCGAATTGACGATAACTTGCGCCGCGGCCCGGCACAGCACCCACTTGGCTGCCCAATCCACCCCCTGGAAGCGCGGTGCCGTTTCCGACAGCCAAAAATCGCGCATGTGCCAGAAGAACGGCCGTTTGGCCTGCCGCGCTGCCCCCATGCCATACAGTGCCGCCCGCACCGTGTTCGCATAGATAGCCACCGCGTTAATCTCCCTGGCTGTTCGCGCCAGATCTTGCGAAAAATAGCGCCAATCCTGCGCAAACTGCCAGGAGCGGCGCAGCTGGGGCAGGCTGATTGAGTGCCAGGGGATGCCAAGCGCTCTCGCCTGGCGCGCCAGAGCGCCATCGGGGCAGGCCAGGTGAGGCAGCCACTGGGCATGATCCAGGTGCTGCATCAGCAGCAGCAGGCTGTGTTCCGCACCGCCCATTCCAGTGGCATGGTCAACAAAAAGTACAGGAGACTTCATGAGTTTGGCATATCACCAACAAAAACGTGTAGCCCGATTTGGTAAATCGGGCGGCGATTTACAAAATCGCTCTACATTTTCAAGGGAGTGGGCATTTTGCTTGATCATTGCCCGTAGTTTAACGCAGCGCGGGCCAATTTCCCATGTAACGACGGCGTCATCCAGTTTGTGATAAATGGCCCTTACCTTACATTGAACAAATCCCAGACCTGGAAAAACTGAACATTAGCGGGGAGTAAGTACTGTATGAATCCCACTTCCTTCCCTTATAATTCACCGTAGCCATGAGTTTATCACTCCCCAACCAACCTGCCCTTGAAGGAACAACTGGCCAGAATTTGCGTACGTTGGCCCAGCGCCTTGCCGCTTACATTCCCACAACCCTCACCCGAAAACTTTTGCAAAATGAGCCGATGATGCCGGGCCAGGCGGAGATGATTACGGCCGCAACCATGTTTGCCGACATGTCTGGTTTTACTCACGTGGCCGAGGCGCTGGCCGTGGATGGGGCCCGGGGCACCGAGGCGCTCAGCCGCACCCTACTGATGACCTTTACGGCACTCATAAACGCCATTCACGATGCGGGCGGCTCGGTGAGCCACTTTCATGGCGACGCGATGATGATTTACTTCCCAGATGTCGATGGCAAAGCTGCCTCACGCGCCCTGGCGTCGGCCCAATTTATGCAGCGGCTGATGCAAACCAATTTTGTCCAGGTGGAAGCGCTGCCCACGGGCAAGGAAGAAAACGGCTACACGCTGTCCATCAAAATTGGCGTGGGTTACGGCCGTTGCCTGGAAATGCTCGTCGG
>CAUJGI010000615.1 GCA_963169155.1 Chloroflexota bacterium | reverse complement strand
AGTCGGCTGGATTTTTGCGCGTGCGCGATGGCGACAATCCGCTGGACGCCAGCGCCATTCATCCCGAGAGTTATGGGGTGGCAACGGCCGTTCTCAAACAGGCCAGGCTCAACCCCAACACCCCACCAACCGAACGCGCCCCGGTGCTTAGCCAGCTGCCGCCCGTGGCCCAACTGGCCAGCCAGCTCAATACCGGCGTGCCCACCCTCAGCGACATTCTGGAACAGCTGGTGCGCCCCGGCCGCGATCCGCGCGAAGATTTACCCCGCCCCATCTTGCGCAGCGACGTGCTTTCCCTCAGTGACCTCAAGCCAGGAATGGTGCTCAAGGGGACCGTCCGCAACGTGGTGGATTTTGGCGCGTTTATCGACATCGGCGTGAAGCAGGATGGCCTGCTGCACCGCAGCCAGATCCCGCGCAGCGCCGCGCTCACCGTGGGTGACATCCTCACCGTCAGCATTCAAGCCATCGACGCCGAACGGGATCGCATCAGCCTGGGTTGGGGCGCTGGAACAGATTAATTGCTCTGCGGAACTGCCAAACAGCGCAGCAAGCGATACATTAGTAAAAAAGAGGTAAGATTAGGGTTGATCTAATCTCACCTCTTTTTTTGCGGCGGCCACCGCAATAAGCTACAAAAGCATCGATCTCTTTACAAAACCTGTTCAAATGAACCTTTTGTACATATATTTTGGCAAAATGTGCCTAAAACGAAACGAAAATATCACAAAAATCTCAACAATATCTTGACAGACTGAGTATCGTAAGCTAACATTCACGCTGACTTATAGTTACCAAATCATCACGAAGCTTGACTGATGGGCAAGCTGTTTATCCATTTGATGATGCAATTTTTGGAGGAGGAAAGATGGCGCTAGAATCGTTTGAACCGGCCGTTTGGGAAGCCCGCCTGCTGCGCCTGGCCCACCACGCCCTAGACCACGACACCGTCAACGAGCCGATCCACGATGGCCGTGAGCATTTGTCCCAGGCGTATGAGCACTGTGCCGCCATTACGCGGCAGCACAGCCGCACCTTCTACCTGGCGTCTGGCCTCCTGCCCCGCAAGCAGCGTCAGGCGGCCCGCGCCCTGTACGCGTTTTGCCGTGTCAGCGATGATTTGGTTGATAAGGAAACAGAGAACCGGCACCAGCGAATTTTGCAATGGCGGCAGGAAAGTCTGGCCAACCACCCACCCGTCTACAACCTGGTGGCGCTGGCCTGGGCCGATACACGAGCCAACTTTAAAATTCCGCGTCGCTACGCCGAGCAGCTGCTGGACGGCGTTACGTCCGATCTGGTGCACACGCGCTACGAGACGTTTGGCGAGCTGGCGCAATACTGCTACGGTGTAGCCTCCACCGTGGGGCTGATGGCGATGCACATTGTGGGCTATTCGGGCAACAAGGCGATTCCGTATGCCATCAAGCTGGGCGTGGCGCTCCAGTTAACGAATATTTTGCGGGATGTGCAGGAAGATTGGAAAAACGGCCGTCTCTACCTCCCCCTAGAAGAACTGCGCATGTTCAACCTGAGCGAGGAAGATATAGCCGCGGGCAAAATTGATCATCGGTGGCGCGCCTTTATGCGTTTCCAGATTAGGCGGGCGCGGCAGCTGTATGCCGAAGCGCTGCCGGGTGTGGCGATGTTGGGTAAAAACGGCCGTTTTGCCATTGCCGCCGCTGCCGAACTGTACCGCGCCATCATGGACGACATCGAAGCGCACAATTACGACGTGTTCAGCCGCCGCGCGCACACCACCAAGCGGGAGAAGCTGGTCCACCTGCCGGGCATCTGGTGGCGCGCCAAAACCAACGAGTACGTGAATCTGGTGAACCAACCGGTTCATACCCAACCCGTGCTGGTAGCCTGTTCGCATGAAACACCCATCGAAACCGATAATTTTTATGCGGTCCCGCAAGGTTAAGACCAACCGTACCGTGGGGCGAAGCAGCTGCACAGTTACAGCTGCGTGCAGTCCATCAATCGGACAACTGCCTCGCCCAAGTAAAAGTGAAAAGTGAAAAGTAGGAAGAGGGCTGGAGCCATCACTTTTTTCCTGCTATAAAATCAAAACCTGATGATTGGTCAGCACTCCTGACATTTTGCTGGAGTCGTTGGCCTATTTGTTAGCCTGGGGCCTCGGCCCACCCGTATCATTTTAGGGCTTCGGCCCATATTTTTTAGACTGGGCATTAGCCCCAGAAAAGTGAAGCGATGAAAGAGAAAGTTATTATCATTGGCAGTGGCTTCGGCGGCCTGGGGGCGGCAGCTCGCCTGGCGGCGCGGGGCTATCAAGTTGATATTTTTGAAAAGTTAGACCAGCCCGGCGGCCGGGCCTACGTCTTTGAGCGGGATGGCTTTAAGTTTGACGCTGGCCCGACGGTTATCACGGCCCCGTTTATGTTTGACGACATTTTTGGCCTGGCGGGGCGCAAGCGGGAAGATTACGTGGAGTTTGTGCCCTGCGATCCGTTCTACCGGATCTTTGACCATAACGGCCGTTATCTAGACTACACCGGCGACGAGGAATTCATCCTCAACCAGATTGAGCAGTGGAGCCGGGCCGACCGCGAAGGGTACAAGCGGTTTATGGCCACCACCAAAGCGATCTTTGAAAAAGGGTTTGTCGAGCTGGCCGATCAGCCATTTTTGTCGGTGAATGACATGATTCGTGTTATTCCCGACCTGCTGCGCTTGCAGTCGCACAAAACGGTGTATAACTACGCCTCCCAGTTCATCGAGAACGAATTTTTGCGCCGCTGCTTCTCCTTCCACCCGCTGCTGGTGGGCGGCAACCCGTTCGACACCACCTCGATTTACGCCATGATCCATTACCTGGAGCGGGAGTGGGGCGTGCATTACGTCATGGGCGGCACCGGCGCGCTGGTGCGGGCATTGGGACGGTTGATTGAGGAGTTGGACGGCCGTTTCCACCTCAACACGGAAGTCGATGAAATTTTGGTAGACGGCCGTCAAGCCAAGGGCATCCGGCTGAAGGACGGCACGGTGCACTACGCCGACCACGTCATTTCCAATGCCGATGTGGCCTTCACTTATACCCAGCTCATCAACAGCAAAAACCGCAGCCTGCGCAACTCCGACTTTCGCTACAAAAATCTGACGCGCTACAGCATGTCCCTGTTTGTGATCTACTTTGGCACAAAAAAGCGGTACAATGACGGCCGTCTGGCCCACCACAACATCATCCTCAGCGAGCGTTACAAAGGGCTGTTGCAAGACATCTTCAAAAACAAGCAGCTGGCCGATGACTTTTCGCTCTATCTGCACATGCCCACGATGACCGATCCGAGCATGGCCCCCGAAGGGCATGAAGCATTTTACGTCCTGTCGCCCGTACCGCACCTCGGCTCCGGCATCGACTGGGAAAAAACGGCCAAGCCTTACCGCGATGCCATCATGCAGTTCCTGGAAGACAACTACCTGCCCGATTTGCAGGCCAACCTCGTCAC
>CAUJGI010000614.1 GCA_963169155.1 Chloroflexota bacterium | reverse complement strand
GTCCAGCGGCTCAAAGCCAGTCACCACCATCGGCGTTTTATACTGCGCGGCAATTGGCGGATATTCCCAGTAGCCCATCACCGCGTTCACGTGGCCCGCAGCCAAAAAGCCCTGCACCCGGTTGCGCGGCGAGCCAAGAATGGCGTGCATCGCCGGGGGCACGCGCACGTGCGACACCAGCACGCTGAAGTTTTTCAACCCCAGCGCTTTGGCCTGCACCACGCTCATGGCGTTGGCCGGGGCAGTGGTCTCGAAGCCGATGGCGAAAAACACTACCTGCTTGTCCGGGTGGGCCTGAGCCAGCTTAACAGCGTCCAGCGGAGAGTAGACCACCCGCACATCGCCGCCCGCCGCGCGAATGGACAGCAGGTCTTTGCTGGAGCCAGGCACGCGCAGCATGTCGCCGTAGGAGGTGAAGATGACGTCTGGCTGGCTGGCAATCTCCAGCGCCTTGTCAATCTGCTCCAGCGGGGTGACGCAAACGGGACAGCCAGGGCCGTGGACCAGCTCAATTTCTGGCGGCAGCAGCTGGTCGATGCCGTAGTGCATGATGGCATGGGTTTGCCCGCCACAGATTTCCATCAGCACCCACGGCCGTGTGGTAATGCGGCGTAACTCGGCGGCGCTTTTTTTTACCAGGGCCGCATCGCGATATTCGTCAACAAATTTCATGGGCTGTGCTCCTTACGGCCGTTCCTCAGCACCAGCGGGACGCACGGGCGTTGGTTCCAACATCAGGCCGATGCCCAGCTCTTCTTCCAGGCTAGACAGCTCCTGGATCGTTTCCAGCGACAGCATCGCCTCTTCTTCGCTGATCTGGCTGATGGCAAAGCCGACGTGAATGACGGTGTACTCACCGATGGCGATCTCCGGCACGTAGGCCAGGCACGCCTCACGGGTGACGCCACCAAAGTCAACTTTGCCCATTTTCAGGCCGCTCACTTCATAAATTTCAACCACTTTTCCGGGAACACCTAAACACATGGTTCACTCCTCTGAAAATAGGCCGCGGATTAACGCGGATAAACGCGGATTACAATCTGGTAAATCTGTGGATTTTCATTCATGGTGTTGAGCCTACGCTCATGAAGACTCCTTGGAAATCCACAGATTGCACAGATGACACAGATTTTTGGCTTGATTCAGAAACCTGGGAAGTCAGCCTGACACTTGTAGGGCGATTTTGCAAATCGCCCTACAAGTTGTAAACCAAACTTGAACCATGCCAGATTTTTTTAATTCCTTTGCGTCCTCTGCGTCTCTGCGGTTTGTTTTATTCACCCGCGCCAAATTGATCAATTCGCCCCTTGAGCCAGGCGGCCCACTCAGCCACGCCTGCGCCGGTTTTGCAGGAAAGCTCAAAAAAGCGGACGTTCGGATTCAGGATTTGCACGCCGCGCTTGAAGTAATCGATGTCAAAGTCGATGTAGGGCAGCAAATCCATCTTGTTCATGATGAGGGCATCGATCCCCCGGTAGATGTTGGGGTATTTGTACGGCTTGTCGTCGCCTTCGGGGATGCTGGCGATGACCACGTTGAAATGGGTGCCCAGGCTAAACGACGCGGGGCAGATCAGGTTGCCCACATTTTCCACAATCAGCAGGTCTACTTCGTCCAACGGTAGTTCGGGCAGGGCCTTGCTGAGCATGACGGCGTCGAGGTGGCAGCTGCCGCCGGTGTTGATCTGCACGGCGGGCATCCCGGCGGAAAGGATTTTGTCGGCGTCGATGGTGACAGCGGCCGTATCGCCCTCCACCACACCAATCTGGCAGTGATCTCGCAGCGCGTCGATGGTTTGCAGGATGACGCTGGTTTTGCCGGAGCCGGGGGAAGCCATGACATTGATGCCCAGGGTGCGGCTCTGGTTTAGTTTGGTTTGGTTTTGCTGCGCCAGGTCGTCGTTGGCGCTCATAATATCTTCAACAATGCGTACAGTTTTACTCATCGTATATAGTTCCTCACTCAATGGCAATGCTGCCTACCCGGATTCGGCCGTCAATGGGTTCAAGGGATAACCTGTCGGGGATGGTCGGTTGTGAACGGGTAGCTCGTGCATAAAATTCTAAGGTTGATGATGACACGGCCGTATCTTTTTCGCCAGGTCATTTGTCCCCCAAATTGGTCGACAATTGTCATTAACCGGTACACCAGGTACCTCCTGGCAAATTCAGCCAACGGCCAAAAATTCGCCCTATGTTTGTATCTGCTAGCCATAACTGGATATATAAATTGGCCACAGCGGCGCTCTACAATGAACGCATATTTCTTGGGAAGGAAACTAAAAATGAGTTTAAACTTGCTGAATCTAGACGGCCGTACCCGCCAGTTGATGCAAAAGGAGCTGGAGTATGACCTGGCCCGGCAGCGGCTGCACATCAGCCCCTATCTCAGCGGGCAGGGGATTCACGACTTTGCCACCCTGCTGCGCGAGGCGATCAAGGCCGGGAACGCAGAGACACTGGCCGTGGCGCTGGGTGACATGCGGCGGATGGCCCGCACGGCGCATCGGCAGCTGCCGCAGGGGGGCTTTCACATCGTTTCTGTGCCCGCCAACGCCGCCGAGATGATTGCCGACGATGCCTTCAACCGGTATTACATTCGGGCGCTTTGCTGCCGGGCGATTGACGAGGGCATTAACCACCTGGTGGTCTACCGCGCCAAATCGGTGCACACGCCCCGAACGCGATCAGAGGAGTTGGTGGAAACGGCCGTTGATCCCACCCAACTCCTCAAAGATCTGCGCCAGCATACTGGGGAAGAGACCAACCTGGGCATCCCCGGCGGTCCCAACTCCGGCCTCAGCGTGCACCTGCCCTAATTTTGTCCAGACCGTTCGGCGCGGCCGCTGGAGGCACGGCCGCGCAGCGTTTATTCCGTTCCAGACCGGTGAACCGTTTTCGCGCAAAACCTTTGTCTCGCCGCTGGTCTGGTTGGTGATCCTGTTCACCTCCAGGTGGTCGGTAGATTCAAACCCTTCCAGCGAGACAGCATCCCCAACATTCAGCACAATCCCTTGCTCAGACCAGAACCAGGGCGGCCCCAGCATTGCCTCTACCAGAGAGTTATCGGCCGTTTGTACCGTTAGCAGATTATTGGCAACGGCCGTTACCATACCCTGAACGGCAATCGTTGGCCCTTGCTGGGCAGCGGCGGGTGTTTCCGTCGTGGTGCCGTTGCCCTGGTTGGATTGTCCGGGCGGCGAACCGGAGTCACGCCACGGCGGGCCACCTTGCCCCTGACCACCGCCCTGGTTGCCCTGACCTTGTCCCTGCCCGGGCGTGGTGGTTGTTGTGCCGTCTTCGCTGCGCAGCCACGGAGGGCCGCCGCCTTGCTGCGTACCGCGCGGGTTTTCCACAAACGGCGCGGTTGGTTCCCCGGCGCGCAGGTAAGTAACAATGGCATCAATCTCCACACTGGTCT
>CAUJGI010000613.1 GCA_963169155.1 Chloroflexota bacterium | reverse complement strand
CTCGCGCACTTCGGGGGAAAGCGAGCTGGCCACTGCCTGCTGCGTGCTGCTGTCTACCAGCTGCTTCATGCCGTGGAAGACGGCCAGGATGGGGGTGCGGGCAAACTGGGGATCGCTGTTGCCGCTGCGCCGCGACACCTGGTTTTGGAATTCGTGGCTGGTGAGCTGGTTGTTTTTGAAGTGCAGCAGCCAGAAAACGCGCTTGAGATCGTCCCCCAACTCCTTGGGCAGGGCGTTGGCCAGCCGTTTTTTGGTACGGCCGTCCAAATTAAAGCCGAGCGTCTTGAGAACGGCCGTGCTCCAGCGTTGGGCGTGGGCGGGCGTGCGTAAACTGCCTTTGGTTTGTACGGTTTGGTAGTATGAATTTAGATCTGCCATGGTCAAAAATTATCCATCAAAAGGGTAAAAATTGCGAAAGCTGTTGGACTGTTTTTTATCGTGGCTGTAGGCTTGCGTCAAGTTTTTGTGGTCAGGAATGAAAAATAACAGGACGCGGATGAACGCGGACGAGCGCGGCTTTTGAGCAGCCTTCCGCGTCATTCGCGTTGGTCCGCGTCCGAAGCACCAGTAATTCGAAATATGGCGTAGGGGCGGGACGGCGCGGTATGGTTTGGGATGAAACAGGTAACCTTTTTTCCGCGCCGTCTCGCCCTGCCTGGTGTTGACGGCCGTTTTGGGTGATACATGCGGGAGGTAAGACCCCTCGTCTAGCCAGGAACATTGCCCGCCTGTCCCACCCCTACAAGAAATAATGCATATTTCGAATTGCTGCGTCGCACGAGGGCGACGTACCCTCGTGTTTGTGCAAATGACAGATGTCATTTTTTGGCGTGACTTGTGTTACTCATTGCTCCTGGCGCGATTGTGACATAATGCCTCTCATGTGAACCTTGCTTGAGTGGTTTTGCTTATTGAGCAAACGGCTCATCCCCCTGTTGGTTACCAATCACATACTTCTCTGGTTTCTGCTTTACCTGACGCTGGAAGGATCAGACGAGAGGCACCTGGTGCATAAAGGAGGTTTGGCTTTATGAGTACGATGGGCTTAACAACGTTTGAAACGGTTGCGGTCTGGTTAGTATTGGCAATCGCGCTACTGGGCTTAGGTTATGCCGTTTTCTTGCGACGGCAAATTTTGCGTGAGGACAAAGGCACGGCAGAAATGCAGGAAGTATGGGATGCCATACGGCAGGGGGCCGATGCGTATCTGTCACGCCAGCTGCGCACCATTCTCCCTTTTATTGTTTTACTCACCATTTTGCTCTTCCTGAGCGTCTATATCGTGGAACCGACGCCAGGGGCGATGGAGCGTTTTGCCGGGCGGAGTGAAGAAAGTATCCGCCTGATTGTGGGGCTGGGCCGGGCTATCGGCTTTATTTTTGGGGCCAGCTTTTCGCTGACCGTGGGGCAGATTGGCATGCGCATGGCGGTTCAGGGCAACGTGCGGGTGGCCGCGGCGGCCCGCACCAGCTTTAGCGATGCGCTGAAAATCGCCTATCGTGCGGGCACCATCACCGGGATGCTGACGGATGGACTGGGGCTGTTTGGCGGCACCATCTTGTTTGTCTACTTTGGCAAGGCGGCCCCGGATGCGCTGCTGGGCTTTGGCTTTGGCGGTACGCTGCTGGCCCTGTTTATGCGAGTCGGTGGCGGCATCTTCACCAAGGCGGCCGACGTGGGTGCCGACCTGGTAGGCAAATTGGAACAGGGCATGGCTGAGGATGATCCGCGTAATGCGGCCGTTATTGCCGATCTTGTGGGTGATAACGTGGGCGACTGTGCGGGCATGGCCGCCGACATCTTTGAATCGTACGAGGTGACGATTGTGTCTGGCCTGATTTTGGGCATTGCGTTAACGGCCGTTACCGGGCACATCGAGTGGATTTTGTATCCGCTGCTGGTGCGCGGCATTGGCGTATTGGCATCCATCGTGGGCACGTACCTGGTGAAAGGCCAATCACACGGCCGTGGTGATGCCATGGCGGCGATCTTTCGAGGGTTTCTGACTTCGGCGGCAATTTCGGTGGTGCTGTTTGGCCTGGTGGCCTTCTTTTATATGAAAGGGGTGCCGGGCGGCTGGTGGCGGCCGTTTCTGTCCACCACGGCGGGTGTCATGCTGGCCATTCTCATCGATCGACTGACCGATTATTTTACCGGGTCACACGCCAAACCCGTTGAGGAGATTAAAAAGAGCACGGAAAGCGGCCCGGCCACCACCATTCTGTCCGGTCTCAGCGTAGGGTATGAATCCAGCGTCTGGTCGGCGGTGGTCATTGCCCTTACCATTGGCGCGGCGATTCTGATCTACAGCGGTATGCCTGTGGCCGAATTGGCGGTGGCGGGGTCTGCCTTCACCGCCGGGGCAATCCAGGTGACGTTTGTGCTGTACGGTGTGGCCATGACGGGCATCGGCATGCTGACGCTGACGGGCAACAATGTAGCGATGGATTCCTTCGGGCCAATTGTGGACAACGCCAACGGCATAGGTGAGATGGCGGGGCTGGATGATGGTGCGCGGCAAATCATGGCCGACCTGGATGCGGTGGGCAATACAACCAAAGCGATTACCAAGGGCATTGCCATTGGTTCGGCGGTGATTGCGGCCGTTTCTCTCTTTGGCTCCTTCATTACCGACGTGACGCGCATTGATCCAGAGGCGCTGGCCTCGGGCATTCGCGTGTCAGAGCCGCTGGTGTTTATTGGCTTGCTGCTGGGCGGGGCGCTGCCCTGGCTGTTTTCGTCGCTGGCCATCAAGTCGGTGAGCCGGGCGGCGGGCCAGATGGTGGCCGAGGTGCGGCGGCAGTTTAAGCTGCCCGGCATCCTGGAAGGCACGGTGAAACCCGATTACCGGCGGGCGGTGACCATCTCCACCGTGGCGGCGCAGCGCGACCTGATCAACCTGGCGCTGATTGCCATTTTGACGCCCATTGCCGTGGGGCTGCTGCTGCGCGTAGAGGCGTTGGGCGGCTTCCAGGCGGGCATCATTTTGTCTGGGCAGCTGCTGGCGGTGTTCATGTCTAACGCCGGGGGTGCCTGGGACAACGCCAAGAAGAAGATTGAGGACGAAGTGCGGGATCCCGCACGCAACCTGGGCAAAGGCTCGGCGCGGCACACGGCCAGCGTGGTGGGCGACACGGTGGGCGATCCGCTGAAGGACACGGCTGGCCCGGCGCTGAACCCGATGATTAAGGTGGTTAACATTGTCAGCCTGATTCTCGCGCCGATTATTGTGCAGTATGATCAGCTGACGTTGTTAACGGCCGTTATCGTCATCCTCATCCTGGTTGTGTTGTGGTGGGCCATTACCCGCTCCAAAAAAGAGCTGGTGACCATCGGGGTCGCAACGCCCGCCCTGACCAAGGGTTGATTAGTTGAATTGAGGACGGCTGCCTGTCGGCCTGGCAGGCAGCCGTCGAAAATTTATGGGCAGCAACACACTGCCCGCAAAGCAGTCGCTCAGCGACATTTTTTCAAGGAAGGTATCCATGTCTGATCCCAATTGTTTGTTTTGCGCCATTCTGCAGGGCGAAGAGCCTGCCAAAATCATTTACAAGGATGAGGCGGCTCAGATGGCGCTCATTCAAAGTTTACATCCGGAAGGCGCTATTCATTGGCTGGCTATTCCGTATGAGCATGTGGCCAGTGCTGAAGCCCTGGCGCAGCAAAACGCCGCTCGCTTTCAGGAGTTGATTGCGTTTGCTCTGACGGCGACCCGGCAGCAGGTCGACGATTTCCCCGATTTACATCATGGCTTTACGCTTAAGATGCACATTGGGCCGTTTGAAACGATTTCTCACGCCAAAGTGCATATTCTTTCGGTTGAATAAAGAATTTTGGCTCTTTGGGAACACAGGGGGATGACAACCCATGATGCGTGAAACGTGACCAGAGAGGATCACGTTTCACGCCAAACCTCACGAAATCCCGATGATCCATCATTTTCTAGCCGCCTGTCGTCAAAGAAATAGGTCACGGATTTTCACAGATGCACACAGATAACGGAGGTAAATCTGCGAAAATCTGTGTGCATCTGTGACCTATCATTTTTGTATCAGGTCTGGCTTTGGGTTCTCCGTGACACAATCAATCAATTGAAAAGGCATCAATGGCTAACCCATTCAGGCCGAAATTGCCCCCATTCCAGAAAAGCGAAAAGGTGCAGCTGGTGGTTGCGCCCAGGCTGAGCGGGGCACATACTAAGATGTCTCTG
>CAUJGI010000612.1 GCA_963169155.1 Chloroflexota bacterium | reverse complement strand
GGCCTTCCAACTGTTTGGGCAGCAAATACCCGGCGGCAATGGCCACCTTTTCTTCTTCGATGTAGCCGGGCATGGTGATGGTTTCCATGCGGTCCAGCAGCGGTGCGGGGATGGTGCTGAGCTGGTTGGACGTGGTGATGAAAATCACCTGGCTCAGATCAAACGGCACTTCCAGGTAATGGTCGGTGAAGTTTGTGTTCTGTTCCGGGTCCAGCACTTCCAGCAAGGCCGACGACGGATCGCCGCGCCAGTCGGTGCCGACTTTGTCGATCTCATCCAGCACGATGACCGGGTTGCGCGTTTTGGCGTCGCGTAAAGAGCGAATGATGCGCCCCGGAATCGCGCCGATGTAGGTGCGGCGGTGGCCGCGAATTTCGGCCTCATCGCGCACGCCGCCCAGGCTGATGCGCACCATCTCGCGCCCGATGGCCCGGGCGACCGAGGTGGCGATGGAGGTTTTGCCAACCCCTGGCGGGCCATTCAGGTTGATGATGGCGCCACGCATTTTGGTACCGGCCAGCTTGCGCACGGCCACGTATTCCACAATGCGGTCTTTTACATCTTCCAGGCCGTAATGGTCCTCATCGAGCACCTCACGGACGTGGTGGATGTCCAGGTTGTCTTCCGTGGCGTTGTCCCAGGGCAGTTCCACCAGCCATTCCAGGTAGGTGCGAATGACGCTGGCTTCGGCCGACTGCTGGCCCTGGTACTCCAGCCGCTTGAGTTCTTTCATGGCCCGCTCTTGTACGTCTTCGGGCATGTTGGCGGATTCGATTTTCTGGCGCAGCTCGTCGGGCACGCTTTCGCCGTCTTCGCCAAGTTCTTTGCGGATGGCGCGCATTTGCTCACGCAGCAGGTATTCACGCTGGGCCTTGTCGGCACCTTCGCGGGCATCCTGCTGAATTTTGTTGCGCACTTCGGTGATGCGCAGTTCCTGCTTGAGGAACTCGATGGTGATTTGCAGCCGCCGTTCGCCGTCGGTGGAGGCCAGCAGTTCGACTTCGGTTTCGAAAGGCAGGTTGAGCAGCCCGGCGATGTAGTCGGCCAGGTCACCGGCGCTGTTTTTGCTGCGGGTGACGGCCATGACCTGCTGGTTGGCTTCGCCCAGGGCGTCGGCGTATTGTTCAAGGTAGGCGATGGCTTCGGTGATGGTCTGGCTGTCCTCGCTGTCGTGGATGGTGGCGAGTTCGCTGTACTGGCCGGTGAGGTACGGTTCGGCCGTTTCCAATCCTTCAAACTGGACGCGGCGATGCAGCTCAACGAGCATTTGCACCCCCATGTGCGGGGTGCGCAGCACGTCACGCACGGTGGCCAGAATGCCTACCGGGACCAGGTCTGCTTTTTTGGGCAGCTCGACATCGGCGTTGTATTGGACGAGGATGAGCAGTTCCCCACCGTGTTCAACAGCGGCCTGAGCCGCCGCCAGGGAGCGCCGCCGCCCGATGGAAATGGTTGTGGTTACACCGGGAAAAACGACGCCGCCGCGCAAGGGGACGATGGGTACGGTTACATGGGGCATATGTTCCATGAGTTTGTCCTTTATCGACTCGAATCTTAAATATCTGTAGGCTACACCTTATTGAAGTTAAGCTACTTTGACACTCTATCCTTTTAACTTACATGATGGTTGCGGGGCAAGGAAGAGGGATCGGATTCTGTCGCTATGCAATCGATCGGTTACAGTATTCATCTACTGTGGTTTCATCACAATAGGTCTATAGTATTTTAGGGAGCGACCCCCAATAAACAATAGTCCTACGTCTGAATCGTGTTAGAAATTTTGTTCGAACTTAGTTCCAGGGGAGACTGCTGCGCGTTTGCCAGTACACGGCCGTATCTTCCCCCATCCCCAACAAAATTTCAGCCAATTCCGGCTGCCACTCTACCTGAAGCGCAGCCACATTCGCGAGCAGATGGTCGGTTTGGGCCGCGCCGCTGAGGACCACACCGACAAACGGCTGGTTGATGACAGCGGCCAGAGCCAGGGCATCAACGGTCGTATCGTGCTGCCGGGCCTGGCGGGTGAGGGTGTGCATCTGGGGCTGGAAGCTGGGAGATTGGTTGCGGGTGGTGAGACGGCCGTTGGCCAGCGCCTCTTTTACAATAACACCCAAACCTGCTTCATGCGCGGCGGTGAGAACGGCCGTAGCCGACTGCTCCAAAATGTTCCAGGTGGCCTGCACCGAGCCAAACAGTAAGTGGCCGTCAACCTCAATTTCCAGGGCGCGCCAGAGGGTGTCGGCCTGGCCGGTGCCGCTGAGGGAGAGGCCGATGACGGTGCCGGTGCTGCGTAACTGGGCCAGGTGGGTGAGAACGGCCGTATCGTCCAACACGCCGCTGTCCAGCGTGGCCGAGTGAATTTGGTACAGGTTCAGCTGGTCGCCCAGCAGCTTTTGCGATTCCTGCCACTGACGCTGCAAAACGGGCAGGCTGTGGTCTTTAACTTCATGTTTTTGCCCGGCGGGCAGGGTGACCTGCCAGTCGGCGGTGTAGGTGTAGCCCCACTTGGAGCCAACGGTGACGCTGGCGGGGTCGATTTTGCGGCTTTGCAGCCAGCTGGCGAGGAAGGCTTCGGCACGGCCGTAGGAGCGGGCAGCGTCAAAGTAGCGGATGCCAGCGCCCCAGGCGGCATCCAGCACGGTGTGGGCGTGGGCTTCCATCGCGGCGGTGTCGTAAGTGTGGTCCAGGTCTTTGCCGTGGCCCAGGTTGATGTAGCCGGGTCGCCCCAGCGCCGCCAGCCCCAGGCCGAGGGGGGTAACGGTTAAGTGGGTTTGGCCGAACGGTTTTAACTGCATGGTGGGCTCCTTTTTT
>CAUJGI010000611.1 GCA_963169155.1 Chloroflexota bacterium | reverse complement strand
AAGCCCCCGTTATATTGGTAGAAAACGAAAGCCAATGGAAAAAGGTCCGCGAAGTGCGTGATGACATCGATTGTCTGAAGCACATCGTCCTCATGAAAGGCGCCAGGGTTGACGATGAAATGACGCTGACCTGGGAAGCGTTCATGGCTAGGGGGGATGAAGTTGATGAAAGCGTCATTGACGCCCGCATGGACGCCCTGCAAGAAGACCAGTTAGCCACCCTTATTTATACGTCTGGCACCACTGGCCCGCCCAAAGGGGTCATGCTATCCCACAGAAATTTGTCCAGCACCGCCCGCAATGCCCAGAACCTCATCGAACTGGTTCCTTCAGACAGAACCATTTCATACTTACCGCTCTCGCACATTGCCGAGCAAATGTTTACGATTCATGCCGCCATTACGGCCGCTTACCAGGTGTACTACGCCGAGTTTTCACCCCAGGATCATCTCAACCGCAACATGAAAGAGATGAAACCCACTGTCTTCTTTGGCGTGCCGCGCATCTTCGAACGCTTTCAGGCTGGTGTTTCGGCTCAGCTGGGCCACGCCACTGGCGCCAAAGCCAAAATTGCCGAATGGGCACGCGGAGTCGGCACTAAGGCCAATGCCTTGCATAACCGGGGCCAGCAGCCAACCGGTTTACTGGCCCTGCAGTTCAACCTGGCCAAAAAGCTCGTTTTTGACAAAGTGAGAGACGGGCTGGGGCTGTCTGATGCCCGGATCATGATTGTGTCCGCCGCGCCCATTTCACCCGACATTTTGCAATATCTGGCCAGCTTAAACATTTCCATTTTGGAATTGTACGGCCAGTCGGAAGATTGTGGCCCCACCACCACCAACCGGCCCGGCGCCATTAAGATTGGCTCGGTAGGCCAGGCCTGGCCCGGCACAGAAGTAAAACTCGGTCCCGACGGTGAAATCCTGGTAAAAGGCCCCAACGTTTTCCTCGGCTACTTCAAAAGCGAGGAGGCTACCGCCAGCGACCTGGTAGATGGCTGGCTGCACTCTGGCGACCTCGGCGCGTTTGATGAAGAAGGTTTCTTGAGCATTGTCGGCCGCAAGAAGGAAATCATCATCACGTCTGGTGGCAAGAACATTGCCCCGAAAAACATTGAAGCGGCGCTGAAGAACCTGGACATGGTGTCGCAAGCCGTGGTGATTGGCGAAAAGCGGCGCTATCTTACGGCCCTGCTAACCTTAGATCCAGAAGCCGCCCGGGTATTTGCCCAAGAGCATGGGCTAGAAGGACAGGTACTGCATGAGCATCCTACGCTCAAAGCCCATCTGCAAAAAGAAATTGATGAGAAGGTGAATTCGCTTTTTGCCCGCGTCGAGCACGTGCGTGACTTCCGCGTGCTGCCGCGTGACTTCACGGTAGAAGATGGCGAGCTGACCCCCACGCTGAAGATCAAACGCCGCATCATCAACGACAACTTCGCCGATGCCATTGAATCGATGTACACAGAGTAAGTTTTAGATTGGGCCAATCTTGAAGATTGGCCCAATCTCGGCAAGAGAGCCTCCGGTGCGCCCAGAGGCTCTCTTTTTTTATGGGTGGGGTGAGGATTCTGTTAATTTTGCCACGGCCGTTTCCCGCCTAAATTTGGTTACGGCCGTTTCCCTTGATATAGTTCCATCATGAACAAAAAATGGATACTTGGCATACTCCTGTGCCTCTTCATGGTCGTGGGGGAAACAACGGCCGTACACGCCCAGTCTGCCTCCGCTATTTTTCAAGAAGTGAACCAGTTCCGCAGCAACAACGGACTGGCCCCCTTTGAATACAGCAATGCCCTGGCCGCTGCCGCCCAAAACCAGGCCAATTTTATGGCCGCCAACACCGTTTTTTCCAGCCACACCGGCGCTGGTGGCTCCACCCCGCAAAGCCGGGCCGCCGCCGCCGGGTATGTTGGCCGCGTCACGGAAAATATTGTGGGCGGCACCGGCATGACCGCCGCCCGCGGCCTCGTCTGGTGGGTCAGCAGCCCGGTGCATTACAACACGCTCATCACCAGCCGCTACCAGGAAGCTGGCACCGGCTTCGCCAGCAACGGCACCGACAATTTCTACGTGCTGGTTGTTGGCCAGCCCTCGGATGCGCCGCCGCAAAACGTCGTTGATGACAGCCCGGAACCGCTCTACATCACGCCCATCACCCTGGCCCAACCGGCGGAAGATGGCTCCATCGTGCACGTGGTGCAGGAAGGCCAGGCGTTGTGGTCACTGGCCGCGCATTACGAGGTGACGCTGTCTGACCTGCTGCTGTTCAACAGCCTGCCGCCTAATGCCATTGTGCAACCGGGCGACCGGATCACCATCCGGCTGGCAGATGGCGCGGCGCCGCCGCCCCCCCCCCCCCCGCCCCCCAAGCACACCCGTTTGGAAGGGCAGTCGCTCTGGTCGATTGCCGTGCAGTACAACGTGAAGCTGGGCGAAATTTTGTGGCTCAACAGCATGGCCGAAGATATAGTGCTGCAACCGGGCGAACTGGTGCGGGTGCGCCTGGCGCCCGATGAAGCGCCGCCGCCGACACCCACACCCATCCTTTACCACGCCGTGCGCAGTGAACAGACGCTGTGGGAAATTGCCCTAACCTATGGCCTGACGCTGGATCAACTGCTGGCGTTCAACAACATCGACCAAAACACGATCATCCAGCCGGGCGATCAACTGTTGGTGCGGCAGGCGGAGCCGACGCCATTGCCCACGCTGCCACCCACGGACACGCCGCCACCAGCCACACTCAACCCCACCCAAACGCCAACATCTGCCAGCACGGCCGTTTCGGCCAGCCTCAGCCAGACGAGCAATTTTGTAGCAACACCAAACGCGCCGGTGGAAACGGCCGCTCCCGCCACCACCGAAGAAGCAGGCCCAACGGTGGTTAGCATCATTACCATATTGCTGGTTGGTCTGCTCGTGGTGGGTGTCCTGGCAGTGGTGGTGCTGCGCAGTGAACTGTTTTAGATTCAGGGCACAGGCGACCATGTCGGTTCAAAATCTTTGGCGGGATGGTTGGTCAGGTTAACCGGATTGGCGCTGCTGGCAAACGGCTCCAGAATAACGTCCATCACGTAAATTTCGTCGTTGCCGTCGCGGTCGGAGACAAAGGCAATCTGGCTGTTGTCCGGGGACCAGGTGGGATGTGAATCCTTGGCGTCTGGGCTGTTGGTCAGGTTGGCCAGGGCGCCACTTTCCCGGTCAAGAACAAAAATATCAGCACCGCTCGTTCCGGGACGGACCGACTGGTAAGCCAGGTAACGGCCGTCGTGCGAATAGGCAGGCGAGGCATTGATGTGGCCATCATCCGTTAGCCGGGTCACTTCGTCCGTGTCAATGTCCCACTCGTACAGCTCTACCCCGCTGCCCTGCCCCGTGTTGCAGTGCGAGCTAAAGGCCAGATGACGGCCG
>CAUJGI010000610.1 GCA_963169155.1 Chloroflexota bacterium | reverse complement strand
GCTGAAGCGCTCCCCCTGTGGCAGCAAATTGCCGCCACCACCTTTGCAGACGTGACCGCCCATCTGGAGCTGGCCAAATATTACGAATGGCAAACGCAGGAACTACAGCAGGCTATCTTCTGGACCGAGCAGGCACTGAATCTGTTGACCGGCGGCGGACGACGGCGCGTCTATGACCCCGTACGCGAGGAGTTGGAGCACCGTCTGGCCCGCCTTCAGCGCAAGCTTTAGTAATCCTGCCACCAATCCTTGCGTGAGCGCGGGTCCAGGAAGTTCCCCACATCGCGTACCGAAACTTTAATTTGGCTGCCCAAAGACCGCCCAAAAGCCTGGTGGCCTTCCAGCGCGGGCAGCTGGCCTCGTCCCGCCGCGTTTAGTGTGTTGTACAGATTGATGAGCTTTGGATCGACGCACACATCTTCAATGTGGATGGTATAGCCGCCCACCACGTTGTCTTCCCGGGTATATTTGAGCGTGATGCGGTTGGTGGCGGCGTAGAGCACCATCACATCGTGGTTGCCGCCGATGTCGTAGCCGGAATTGGGAACGTGAATGGTTTCACCGGGCGTGGTTTTCATGCCTAGCAGGTTGGTGTCCCAAGAATCCATCAACTCGCCGCGACAGCCGCACTGCCAGTCCCAGCGGTAAATCTGGTAGGCACTGCTAAACTGCGGCAGGCGCGGTGTGGCAAACAAGGTGTCTAGCTGCGGCGCATTCGGGTCCACGCCGCCTGCGTAGTTCACCAGCGTCAGCGTGGCGTTGGTAGGCTCGTAGCCACGAATGGCCAGGTTGACGTCCGGGTGCTGGGCGGCGGGAATGTTTGACGGTTCTGAGGCAATAGGAATTTGATCGTAGCTGGCATTGGGCAGATCGCAGGAAACCTGCTTCATGATGAGGGGAAGATAGAGCATTTCATTGCTTGAACCGGTGCGTTGGGCATGGGTGGTTTCTGTGGGCCCGTTTGCCAGCGTCAGCACCAGCGCCCCCAGGCTTAAAAAGAACAGGATGGCACCGACTAATAGTTGGCTATGCTTCTTCATGTTTATACAACTCTCCATGTTACAAATAATGGCATGGTTCATTTTGACCCGAAGCCAGCTTTGCAAATTGTAGAACGATTTTGCAAATCGTTCTCTGAGCGATTTATAAAATCGCTCTACAAACTGTCAAGCAAGTTTCTTCGATTTCTGAACCATGCCCAAATAGTTTATTGGACTTCTTCAGACTTCTCCAGCGTTTTGCAAATGATCAGGCGGATAGGATAGGATGCCTTGCGAAACCCGCCACAGCTGCCATTTTTGCGCCCGGGTAGCATAATTTAGTTTAGGCGGAACGAATCGTTTTTGTACCCAAGATGTATCTTGCGATTTATCTGTGGTTCATAATTACGGCCGTCTTCTCCCCCTCTTGCTTGCCTATTTGAGGCAGAGGTGGGACCATTAGATGGGGTGTATTTCCCCTTTGGCAGCAGAACAGTGAAGGACGTTGGTATGCAAGATTCCTTTCTGGATCAGGTGGAGTTAGGCCACACCGAGTGGTATCGCTACTTCTTTGGCGTAGTTTTAATTTTATTTTTCTGGCTGGTGCTGGGGTCGTTGTTTGTGGTGGTGCCGCTGCTGTGGGTGATGCTGGATGGCGATCCGGCAACGGCCGTTGACCGGCAAACCGGCATGATGATCGGCATCAATCCCATGATCAACTACGTGGCGCTGAACCTGAGCTTTGGCATGATGATTGTGGGCGTCTTTGTGGCGGTGCGTTTTGTGCATGGACGGCCGTTTCGCTCTATCATCACCCCGGCCAAAACGTTTGAGTGGCGGCGCATGTGGCAGGGTTTTGGCGTCTGGCTGCTGCTGGTGACCGTGGCCAGCCTGGTGGAATACCTGCTCCATCCCGAAATTTACACCGTCGTCTTCGAGGCCCGCCGCTTTTTGCCCTTTGCCCTGGTGGTGCTGCTGCTGACCCCCATGCAAACCACCGCCGAAGAGCTGCTGTTTCGCGGCTACCTGCTGCAAGCCACCGGCCACTGGGGGCGTAACTTTGTGGTGCTGTCGCTGGTCAACGGTATCTTGTTTATGCTC
Organism: Chloroflexota bacterium; assembly: GCA_963169155.1. GTDB lineage: Bacteria > Chloroflexota > Anaerolineae > Promineifilales > Promineifilaceae > Leptofilum. The sequence continues at coordinate 1,402 of CAUJGI010000610.1, read as the reverse complement.
CCGCACCTGGGCAACCCGGAGCTGGCCGCCAGCGCCATCTTGCTGCCGCTGTTTTACCTGAGCTTCGGCGCTGTGTTTTCTTACATTACCCTGCGCGACAATTCGGCGGCACTGGCGATTGGCGCACACGCGGCCAACAACCTCTACTCAGCGCTGTTTGCCAACTACACCGGTTCGGCGCTGCAAACCGAATCGATCTTCCTGGTGACGGAGCTGGATGCGGTGTACGCCGTGGCTTCGTTTTGGGCGATGGCCGTGATTTTTTACCTGGTTCTGTTTTGGCGGCGCGAGAAAACGGCCGTCGCCACCGGGAGCACAGTTGATGACGCAATTTGAACAAGCTCCCGCCGTACCGGAGCCGCCGCAAGCAGAACCCAGCCCGCCGTCGCAATCCTGGCTGGACCTGGCGCTTTATTTACTGGCGGGTTTTGGCTCCTTTGTGCTGGTGTCTACCCTGATTGCCACTCAGTTTCAAGAGCTGAGTTTGGGCGTCTCTTTTCTGCTGTTTCTGGCCAACTTCATTTGCCTGGGTGGCACGACGGTTTTGCTCGGCGTCCGGCGCGGTAAGGTGAGCTGGGCGCAGTTGGGGTTACGGCCGTTCCGCTGGCGCTGGCAGTGGCTGTTGATTGGCGTGGGGCTGGCTGTGCTGCTGCTGCCGGGGCGGGCCATTCTGGGGCTGCTGGTGCAACTGCTTGTGGAAGGCAATCTGGACAGCCTGCAGGCGCGCAGCGACCTCATCATGGGTGGGGCGCTGGAGTTTTCCTGGGTCGGCTTTTTAAGCACGCTGCTGGGTGTGGGCATCCTGGTGCCCATTTCCGAAGAGCTGTACTTTCGTGGGCTGCTGCATACCTGGTTCTGGGGCAAAACGGATAGAGTCTGGCTGCGCGTGCTGGCCAGCAGCGCCATCTTTGCCCTGGCCCATGCGGACAGCATCAGCGTGGTGGCGGCCAGTTCGGTCATTGGCATCGTCAACGCCATCGCCTACGAGCGCACCCGCTCCCTCTTCATTCCCATCGTCGTGCACATGACGACCAACAGCGCGGCGGCTATCCTGCTCTACCTCTCCCTGGCGCTGATGGAACTATTCCCCACGCTGCCGTAGCCTAAACGTGGCACGGCCGTTTCCCGCCCGTACATCACTGCCCTCCATAGTCTGCCATACTGAAAGTAAGCGGCTATCCAGCCGCTAATTTTGTTTGTGGTCTGTACCGCAGATCGGGAGTGTGAACCGATGACAATCCGTAGAGTTTTTGCCCTGTTTTCTCTGTTATCCCTGTGGCTGTTAGCCACCGCCTGTACGGCCGAAACCGCACCTGCGGCGGAGGCAACGGCCGTTCCGCCAACCATCAGCGAACCCACCGCCGCGCCAACCGATGCGCCGCCCACACCAACCATCGAGCCA
>CAUJGI010000609.1 GCA_963169155.1 Chloroflexota bacterium | reverse complement strand
GCGCTGTCTGGCGGGGTGTTTGATGGCTGCTATAACTGCCTGGGCGGAATTGACCAGGTGCTGCCGGTCAACGTCTTTGTGCCCGGCTGCCCGCCCCGGCCGGATGCGATTATTCACGGCGTGGTGACGCTGTTGGAGAGTTTGAAGCAATAAACCTACCCCCACCCTATCCCTCCCAGGGGAGGGTCAGGGAATTTTGGAGTTCATAATGGACGCAGAAGCGCTGTTAGATTTTGACGTTGTGGAAAAATTATTGCTGCCCTGGGCAGAATCGGTGGTTAGCCCGGAGCCAGGCCGGCTGGATGTGGTGCTCGCGGCTGAGGATTTGGTTACGGCCGTTTCCACCCTCCTCGATGCCCATTGGGGCTACCTGGCGGCCATCACCGGGCTAGACGGCGAGCTGTTGGAGGTGCTGTACCATTTTTGCCACGATGCGGCCGTTCTCACCCTGCGCGTGCCGTTGAGCAAAGAAAATCCGGTGGTGCCCAGCATCTGCCCGCTCATCCCCTCGGCCACAGTGCACGAGCAGGAGCTGATGGAGATGTTTGGCATTGTGGTGACAGACACGCCGCACACGGAACATCTTTTCCTGCCGGACGATTGGCCGGCGGACGTCTATCCGCTGCGCAAGGATTTTGATGAAAGTTTGGTGGTGGGAGACGGCCGTACCGCGGCCCCCACCCCCGTTGAACCCGGCAGCAACAAATTTATCGTGCCCATTGGCCCGCAGCACCCGGCGCTGAAGGAACCGGCCCACTTTGAATTTGCCGTCGATGGTGAGATTGTCACCGACGGGGCGGTGCGGCTGGGGTATGCCCATCGCGGCATCGAAAAAGCGACCGAATCCCGCACCTGGACGCAAGATTTGTACCTGCTGGAGCGCATCTGCGGCATTTGCTCCCACATCCACACCCTGGCCTACGTGCTGGGTGTGGAGAAGCTGGCGGGTGTTACCGCCCCGCCGCGCGCCCAGGCAATCCGCGTGCTGATTGCCGAGCTGGAGCGGTTCCACAGCCATTTGCTCTGGTTTGGCGTGGCTGCCCACGAGGCCGGGTTCGACACCCTGTTCATGTACACCTGGCGCGACCGCGAAACGGTAATGGACATCCTGGAAACCGTGACGGGCAACCGGGTGAATTACTCGGCCAACCTGCTCGGCGGGGTGAAGTTTGACGTGACGCCGGAGCATATCGAGATGATCCACGAGGGGCTGGACTTTTTAGACGGCCGTATCACCCATTACCTGGACGTGGTGAGCAACGACGGCATGTTCCTCCAGCGCACGCGCAACATTGGGGTGATGACGGCCGTTCAGGCCGAACAGCTTGGTGCCGTGGGTCCTAACGCCCGCGCCTCCGGCGTCACCCGAGATGTGCGCATCGAAGCGCCTTACGCCGCCTACGACCTGTTCCCCGTGGAGCCCATCACCGCCAGCAGTGGCGACCTGGAAGCGCGTTTTATGGTGCGGCTGCAAGAGCTGCTGGCCGCCAGCGCGATGATGCGCCGCCTGCTAAACAATATGCCCGAGGGCGAGCTGACGACGCGCATGCCGCGCAAAATCAAGCCCGGCGAGACGATCAGTCGGGTGGAAGCACCGCGCGGCGAACTGCTCTACTTCATTAAGAGCAACGGCTCCAACATGCCAGACCGCATCAAGGTGCGCACGCCGACGCTGGTTAACATGGCCAGCGTGATTACGCTGGCCGTCGGCCACCAGCTGGCGGACATGCCGATGCTGCTGGCCGGGGTCGATCCCTGCTTCTCCTGCAACGACCGGGCTGTGTCGGTGAAATCTGCGGGGGTAGACGGCCGTATCTGGACCTGGGCCGAGCTGCGGCAGTATGGCATTGATTGGTATGCGAAAAAGTAATTGAGTTATTAGTAATTGGTAATTACTCAATTGCCAATTACCTCCTAAAAACATTATGAACGGAATCCTCAATATCCTCGCCATCCTCATTTTCCCCAGCGGCATCTTTTTGCTGCTGAACGGGCTGGCTTACGAATGGGTCGATCGCAAGATGCTGGCCCGCCTGCAAAACCGCGTGGGGCCGCGCTGGTTCCAGCCGGTGGCCGATGTGGTCAAGCTGCTGGTGAAAGAAGAAGTGCTGCCCCGTGACGCCAACCACACCTTGTTCATCCTGCTGCCGATCATCGCCGTGGCCGGGCCGCTGACGGCGGCGCTGTACGTGCCCATCGCTGGGCTACCGCCCGCCTTCAGCTTTCAGGGCGACCTGATTGTGACGCTCTACCTGCTAAGCCTGCTGACGTTGTGCACCGGGCTGGCCGGGGCCAACACGCGCAGCCGCTTCTCGCTGCTGGGGGCCACCCGCACCCTGACGCAGCTCTTTGCCTACGAAGCACCGTTCCTCATGGCGCTGCTGGGGCCAGCGATTGTGGCGGGCAGCTGGCAGATTAACGAGATTATGGGGTTTGTAGACGGCCGTTGGCTCCTCATCACCCAACCCCTCGGCTTTGTCGTGGCCATCATCGGCCTGATGGGCAAGCTGGAGCTGCCCCCGTTTGACGCTCCCGAAGCCGAAACGGAAATCGTGGCCGGAGCGCTCACCGAGTACAGCGGCCGGGGTAT
>CAUJGI010000608.1 GCA_963169155.1 Chloroflexota bacterium | reverse complement strand
GGGGCGATTCAGCGCGGCTTTGAGGCTGGTAGCAATCATCTCATCGGCAATGCTCAGCGCCGCAGGGACCACTTTTCGGCCCAGGCGCAGGTTGAGCAGATGGGTGACATCCATGTACATACGGCCGCCTGCCACCTTGATGCTCGGGGAGCGGCTGGTGATGCCAGAAACCTTGAGTGTGGGAAACATCAGCCGCCACAGGTCGAGGCCCATCTGTTTGATGGGGTCTAGCATCACCTGGGCATGGCTGAGGCTGACGTAGATGTGCAGCGCCTCGTCTTGGGGCAGGGGAACAGGCAGCGGGAAGAGGGTGGTGATGGGGCGGGTTTGCAGCAGGTAAATTTGGCCGTTGGCAATGGCCCACTCGATGTCTTGCGGTTTTTGGTAATGGGCTTCGATGCGCTGGCCCAATTGGGCGAGGGCAATCGCCTGAGCTTCGCTGAGCACCTGCGACGTGCGCTGCGGCTCGCTGAGGGTTTCCTGGATGGTGCCGCTGGTGGGTAACGGCCGTATCGCCAGCTTCTTATCGCCAATCTTCACGTCAATCAGCTCGTTTCTTCGCGTATCCACCCGGTATAGATCGGCCGAAACGAGCCCGGCCACCAGCGCTTCGCCCAGCCCGTAGCTGGCGTCGATGGTGGTGCCGTGGCGGTGCTGGCTTACCGGATCGGCGGTGAACAGGATGCCGGAAACGTCTGGCAGGACCATCTGCTGGATCACCACGGAGAGCGCGACGTCCTGGTGGGCAAAGCCGTTTTGCTGGCGGTACAAAATGGCCCGGTCGGTAAAGAGAGAGGCCCAGCAGCGGCGCACGGCGTCCAAAACGGCCGCTTCACCGCGCACGTTCAGGTAGGTGTCCTGCTGCCCGGCAAAGGAAGCGTCGGGCAGATCCTCGGCAGTGGCGCTGGAGCGCACGGCGTAAGCGGCCTGGGGATCGAGTGTATGGAAGGTGTGGGCAACGGCCGTAGCAATCGTTTCTGGGATGGGTGTTTGACGCAGCGTTTGGCGAATGCTCTCGCCAATTTTGCGCGTAGCCATTAAATCCGCCGCCTGCATCTCGTCCAGAGCGGCGTAGAATTCCGCCATTGGCGGGCAGGTCGCCACAAAGTCGCGGAAGGCGCGGGTGGTGACGCAGAAGCCGGGCGGTACCGGAAAACCGGCCCCGCTCATTTCGCCGAGGTTGGCCCCTTTACCACCAACCAGCGGCAGGTCAGCGGCCGAAATCTGGCTGAAAGGGAGGGTGTATGGGGTGCTGTTCATGGTTCTTTTCCCGAAGTGACGGTTAGTTCTCGCTACATTTGGTGGCAAGTTGCAGGTGGCAAGTTACTCTGGAAAAATTTACCTGCGACCTGCAACTTGCCATTAGAACGCAAAATGTCAGGTTATGATCTTTCGCAGGATAGGCCATCTAAAAAGAGATTGGTGATAAACACGGCCGTTTCTCGCGGCTCCGGGTTGGGCAGGTTGTAGAACGTGGGCATGATGAGGCCAAACGACAAAATCATGCCGAGCAGGGCGGTGGCGGCTTGTTGGGTGTCGGTGTGGCGCAGCTGCCCGGCGTCTACCTGGCTTTGCAGGAAAGTGGCTACCCGGTTGAGCGTGCGTTCTTGAAACGGCCGTAAGTGCGTCAGATGATCGCGCCATTCCCTGGCGTTGCTAAAGCTCAGGCGGGCCATATCCTGGTTCGCCACAATGAACCGCACCATTGTCTCCACCAACTGGACCAAATCCTGGCGCAGATCGCCGCTCAGTTCGGCTTGTTGGACGGGCAGGTGGGGGTGGTGTGCCTGCAAAAAGGCGCGTATCAGACTGATTTTGTCGCCGAAGTGGCGGTACACCGTGGCCACGCCGACGTTGGCCGCGGCGGCGACTTGCTCCATGGTGGGGGCCAGCATGCCTTGTTCGGCAAACAGCTGGCGGGCGGCTTGCAGGATGCGGCTGGGCGCATCGGGCTGATCCAGCTCGTTCAGGCCGTGTTCATCGGCCAGGCGCTTGAGGATCGCTTTTTTGCCGCCCAGCTGGCGGTAAATGGTGGCGCGGGAGACACCAGCTTTGGCGGCCAGCTGATCCATGGTGAAGGCGACGGCCGTTGCCTCCACCAATTCTCGCGCGGCCTGCATCACCTCTTTTTCTAAAGCTAACTCACTTTGAGACGACATGATAGATATTCTATCTATCGTACCGTCTTGTGTCAATGTCAGGCTAATACAGTTTTTCATTAGCCCAACTTCTCAATGAAATGGGACGCTGATGAACGCGGACAAACGCGGATCAAAAGAAAAATCCGCGTTCTCTATTTTGACTACTGAAAAGCCCTGGCCAGGCTAAAAAAGAGGTTGCCAGGGACGGTGGGCGCTCTTACAATCTGGCTATGCAACTTAATACAATTCGACACGCATAATCGGAAAACAAAGAGTTGTGGGCGCACGGGCGGCAGCAACGGCCGTTCCCCGGACCCACTTCTCACCAAAATCGGCGAACAGCAGGCGCACTGCCTGGGCGAACATATCGCCACGGGCTGGGCGCAGGCTCAATACCATGAATGAAAATCCACGATTGCACAAATGATCCTATCTGCGAAATCTGTGTAAGCTGTGGATTATTGTCAAAGGGGACACAAAATGGCCATGAAGTTTGGGTTGGCTTTACCGTACAACAAAGTTCGTTCAGTAGCGGGTTGGGCACAGCAGGCGGAAGCGGCCGGTTGGGATGGCTGCTTCCTGGGCGATGCCGTCTGGTGTGAAGATCCGATGATTGCCCTGACCGCTGCGGCAGTGAGCACTAACCGCATTCGTGTGGGCACGATGATTACCCCTGCGCCGCTGCGCCACCCCTGGAAGCTGGCCAGCGAATCGTTGGCCTTGGACCGGCTGTCAGGCGGCCGTCTCATCCTCGGCCTGGGCGCGGGGGCGGTGTGGATGGGCTGGCACGCCTTCCCTGATGTGCCCACCGACAGCAAAAGCCGCGCCGCGATGCTGGACGAAACCATCGACATCCTGACGCGGCTCTATCAGCGCCA
>CAUJGI010000607.1 GCA_963169155.1 Chloroflexota bacterium | reverse complement strand
TTTGGCTGCGAAATCGGTGGTCCAGACGTGGGGCGCGGCTGTGGTGGCCAGGGCATTTCCCACGGCTTCAAGGTGTTGGAACGCCTGGGCATGAACGAGTGGGCGCTGGATTACATCGTCATGGACTTCCTGGGGGATGTGGTGTGTGGTGGTTTTGCCACCCCGCTGGCCCGCTCTCTAGCTGAAGAGGTCATCATTGTGGTAGGGCATGACCGGCAGTCGCTGTATGCGGCCAACAACATTGCTCAGGCGGCGCGCTACTTTCAGACGATGGGCGGCTCCACGCAGCTGCTGGGGCTGATTGTAAACCGGGACGATGGCACCGATACGGCCGATATCTTCGCCGAAGCCATTGGCCTGCCCATTCTCACCCGCGTCCCGCTCAATCACCAGGTCCGCGTGCTGGCCGACGCCTGTCAGCTGGCCCTGGAAGTGGACGAGTTCAACGCCATTTTTTCCGACCTGGCCGGCCGCATTGCCCGGCGTGAAATCCCGCCCTGCACCGACTTCAAACCGTTGGATTACAACGAGTTCCTGGAGGTGTTTGGCGCGGTGGAGCCACCGGGGCTGCCACTGTCGGCCACGCGGGATGAGCTGTTTGCGGGCAACGCGACAGCGCCCAAGCCTTTCTTGCCCGAGCTGACGCTGACACCTATCCGGCAGGTGCACGTCACTGACCCGGTGCAGCGGCGCGTGCAGGAGATGATGGAAGCGATTGGCATTCACGTCACCGGGCTGGAGCGCAACCACGACGATGGCATTACGGTTATTTCTAGCGCCACGGAAATTCGCATTGGCGAGGCCGATGACCTGGAAAACAAGGTAGCGTTTTTGTCTGCCCTGGCACGCACCGGGCAGACGTTTTCCTTGATCGATGTGCGGTATGCTGACGCACCATCTTATCGCTAAGGGACGACGGACGCATGACCCAAGAGATTGATCTGGCTTACCTGAACTCAATTTTGGTGGACAAGATGCGCGTGAAGCGGCGTCCGGTGGCGATTACCTATGTGCAGGGCGATCCGCCGCCGGGCTACGAGCCGGTTGATGTGGTGGCGTGTATGGTGGTACGGCTGGCGGAAAACGGCCGTAAAATCTACGTCGATCCCCAGCACCACGACTGTTACGTCGGCCAGTACCACCTGGGCTGGAACCCCGAACCCGGCGATTTCATCACCGAGGGCGAGTACCTGACCATGGCCCAGGGTTTCTTCACCGAGCAGGGCGCTCGCTGCAACAAGGAGCAAAGCTACTCGTTGCCCGAAGGCGCTATCACTGCGCTGGCGGCCGCGCCGCTGGACGAAGTGCCCGCCGGTGTGCCGGTTCACCTGCTCGTGTGCGTTTGCAACGCGCAGCAGGCCATGCAGATTGCTGGGGCGGCATCTGTCCGTGAAGGGACCTTCCCCCACGGCGAGCTGGGGCCATCGGCCTGCTCATCCATTTTTGCCGCGCCCTGGCATACAAATAACAGTGTTTTTGCTCTGGGGGATGGCGGTGGCCGCGCTTTTAACCAGGTGGCCAGCAGCGACATGTTCGTTTCCATTCCCCGGCATCATTTTCAGTACATTATTGATTTGGTGGAAAACTTTTGGTTTGACCGCGACAAGATGCGCGAAATCATCATGCCCTCGCATGCGCCTTCGCGCCAACAAGAGGGACAAGGAGGTTAAGATGTTTAATTTTCAAGAGTTGATGTTGTCTGGCTATGTTCTTTGCTATGGGCCATTGGCGTTGATCCTTTTGGGCTTCATCGCCTTTGCTTTTCTCACCGACAAGCAGGCCCGGAGCACCTATCTGCGTCGTCTGGACCCGCGCCCGGAGGCAAAACGGGTTGATACGCCTGTGGCCCGCATGGACGCCGTCTCGGCCTATACACCAGCGGGTATTGGTGTGAACTTGCTACCCGTTGCTGCCCCCGTTGCTGCGCCCCCGGTTCGCGCTGCTGCTGTGGAGATGGCTCCAGCCAGGGCAGCTGCCGACGATCTGAAGCTGATCGAAGGAATCGGTCCCAAAATTAGCTCGGTGCTGATGGACTCAGGTGTCAAGACTTTTGCCCAGCTGGCGGTAACCAGCCCGGAAACGCTGCGCAAAATCCTGGACGATGCTGGTCTGAGCGCCATCAATGACCCCTCCACCTGGCCGACTCAGGCTGCACTGGCAGCTGCCGGCAACTGGGATGGATTGGCCTTAATGCAGAACGAACTGCGCGGCGGTCGTCGTTAACGACCTGATAGAGTCAGAAGTACCAGGGAAGGCGAATGTCTGATTCCATTCCGTTGGGAACGATTACACAAGAAGCAAAACCGTGCCAGCTGCATCCGCAGAGCATGTGCCCGGCCTTTGGCTCGCTGCGCGTGCTGACCCGGATTGAGGGATCGCATCCCGTGATGGCGACGGATACCGGCTGCCTGTATGGCCTGACCTTTGTGACCCATTTTTACGGGGCGCGGAAGTCGATTCTGGCACCCCAGCTGGGCACAGCGGAGCTGATGGCCGGGCAGGTGGTAGAAGGTACGCGCGCGGCCATCGAAGTGGCGGCCAAAGAACCTGGCTGCCAACTCATTCCGGTGGTATCGCTGTGCGTGGCCGAAACGGCCGGTTTGCCCGAAGAAATGCTGCCCAAGAAGATTGGCAATGCTGAAGTGGTGCTGGTGCGGGTACCGGCCTATGCCATCCACTCGCATCCAGAAGCCAAGGATGTGGCCCTGGCGGCGCTGCTGAAACGGTTGGGTAATGCCACCGCTCCCAAAGAGAAGAAGACATTGGCCCTCCTGGGTGAAGTGTTCCCGGCAGACCCCCTGGCGATTGATGGGCTGCTGCGGCAAATGGGCGTTGAGGCGACGATAACGCTCCCTGGCCGTTCGGTAGATGATCTGCGCCGGGCGGGGCATGTGGGGGCGCTGGCCCCGCTGCACCCGTTTTACAAGGAGACAACGGCCGTTTTCCGCTCCTGGTCTATTCCAATAGTGGGCGGCGCGCCGGTAGGCATCTCTGGCTCTTACGCCTGGCTCAAGGCGGTGGGTTCCTTGCTGGACCTGGACCCCAAGCTGGTGAACGATGTGGCCGAGGGCGAACGCGCCCGCGCCGAGGCAATGCTCAAGGCGCAGCCGCTCTCTGGCCGTATCTTTGTCACCGGGTATGAGGGCACCGAGCTGGCCTACGCCCGCCTGCTGGTGGAAGCCGGGGCCGAAGTGCCTTACGTCTCCACCTCCATTGGGCAAGACCCGCTGGTGCTGCCGGACGAGATGTGGCTGCGGGCGCGTGGTACCAAAGAGATCGTGTACCGCAAATCGCTGGAAGAGGATGTGGCCGCTCTGGACAAATATCCACCCGATGTTGTGCTGGGCACTACGCCGTTCTGCGCCATCGCCAAGGAGCGGGGCATTCCGGCGATGTACTTTACCAACCAGCTGGCGTCACGGCCGTTTTTCCTCAGCACGGGGATGGCGGCGACGTTGGGCTTTATCAACCAGACCATGAAGGGGCACGAGCGGTATCAATGGATGCAATCCTTCTTTGAAGGGGAGGCCGTCGATGCCTAAAGTGATTCGTGACCTGTCGGACAGCAGCAGTTACTGGGCGGCCGTGTGGACCATGTGCGCCATGCCGGACGTGCACGTCATTTGTGATGCGCCGATTGGCTGTTTTAATTTGGTGGCAACGGCCGTACCCGACTACACCGACGCCATCCCCCACATCGAAAACATCACCCCGTCTATCATCACCGAACACGAGGGGGGGGGCAGCGGCACCGGCCCGGCCGTGCAGCGCACCTACGAAAACCTGCGCGACACAGGCGTGCTGAAAGGCAAACATTTGATCGTGGTTTCCACCGCTGAGAGCGAAATGATTGGGTCGGACCTATCTGACCTGGTAACGCAGTTCCAGCCTGGCACCACCTTCTTCCACAGCGAATCTCTTTCGGATGATGAGTGGCTGGGGCGTGATCGCGTGCTGCAATGGCTCTGGGAAAACTACGGCCAAAGCGGTGCGGCCACTATCGCAGTAGAGCCGGGACTGGTGAACATCATCGGCCCAACCTACGGCTGCTTCAACGCCCCGTCTGACCTGCACGAAATCAAGCGGACCATTGAGGGCGCAGGCGGCCGACTCAACCTCGTCTTCCCCTACGAAACCACGCTGAATGACATGGCCCAATTGGCCAGGGCGCAGGTGAACGTGGTGCTCTACAAAGAGTTTGGCCACACTCTGGCCGATTCGTTGGGACAGCCGTGGCTGCACGCGCCGATGGGTATGCAAGGCACCACCCAGTTTGTGCAAAAGTTGGGTGACCTGCTGGGTACCCAGGAAAAAGCCAACGCCTTCATCCAGCAAGAAAAGAAAACCACGCTGTCGGCCATCTGGGACTTGTGGAAGGGGCCGCAAAGTGACTGGTTCCCCACCACCAACATCGGCATTGTGGCCTGCGGCACGTACGTGGACGGCTTCACCGCTTTCCTGGGCGACGAGTTGGGTATGCCCATCACCTTCGCCTCGTCCCGCCCGCTGCGCCCTGGTGAACTGGACAACGAGGGTGTGCGCCAACTGCTGCACAAGAGTCCGCCCGCTTTCGTCTTTGGCTCGATCAACGAAAAGATTTACCTGAGCGAAGCTGGAGCCAGGTACACCAACTTTGTACCGGCTTCTTTTCCCGGGCCAATTGTGCGGCGGGCCGTGGGCACACCGTTCATGGGGTATCGCGGCGCAGTTTACCTGCTGCAAGAGATTGTGAACCGACTGTACGAGGTGCTGTTTAACTTCTTGCCGGTTGACAGTGCTTATTCTCGCCCGTCGGGGACTGGTGCATTGAATGGCGCGGCCAAACCCGTCAACAACAAACCCGGTCACGTGCCAGGTAACCTGCCCTGGCAGCCGGAGGCCAAAGCGCTGTTGGATGCGGCGCTGGACAAGCTGCCCTTCTTGCCGCGCATTTCAGCCAGCCGGGAAATCCAGATGCAGGCGGAACGGGCGGCGCAGGAAGCAGAGCTAAAAGAGGTTACGGCCGAACTCATCCAAACTGTTCTGGCGGCGCGTAAGAACTGAGGAAGATCGTATGCAATTACTGTTTAAGCCCATTACATTTCTGGTTAACCTTCTGGCACTGCCTTTCCAGCCTATTGCCAGCTGGGTGCGGCGCAGACCCCGGTTGGTGTTTTGGCTGGGTATCATGCGCCTGGGTTTATTCCAGTTAGGCATTGGGCTGTCGCTGGCACCGATTACCGGCACGCTCAACCGGGTACTGATTGATGAGTTGAGCATTTCGGCAGCGGCCGTTGCTTTGCTTATCTCCATGCATTACTTCGTCTCGCCGGTACGGGCGGTGGTTGGCTACCGATCCGATAAATCCCGTTCGCTGGGCAAGTGGCGAACGCCGTACATCGTGCTGGGCGTCATGCTGACTTATGGTGGACTGGCCCTGGCACCCTTTGCCCTGATTTTGCTCGGTGGCGATGGCTTCATTCCCTTCTGGGCGGCGCTGTTGATCTGCATCGGCATCTTTATTGCCTATGGCGCTGGCGTCAGTATTGTGGAAACGGTATATCTGGCGTTGGTCAGCGACATCACGCCCAAAGAAGACCGGGGCAAGGTGCTGTCTGTGCTGTGGATGATGCTGATTGTGGGTACAGTGCTTAGTGCTGTCATCGTGAGCGGTTTGCTGGTGGAATATTCCCACGGGCTTCTGATTAAGGTGATGCAGGGTTCTGCTATCGCCTTTGTGTTGCTGACGGTTGTTGCTTTGTGGCAGCAGGAGCAGTTGAACCCGGATGGCAGTATCAAATCTGATTTGGAAACGGTGCGGATTCGCCTGAGTTTATGGGAATCGATCCAGATGCTGGGCAAAGAGCAGGTGCTGAAGGGGCTGTTTGTGGTGATTTTCATTGCCACGATGGCTTTTGCCACGCACGATGTGCTTCTGGAGCCATACGGCGGACAGGTGCTTGGGATGAGCGTGTCCGACACGATGGGTCTGACCGCTTTGTGGGGTCTGGCGACCATCGTGGGGGTTACGCTGGCGGCGTACTTCCTATGGCGTAAAAAGGCGCCGGTGCTGCTGATTGCGGCGGGCTGCATTGTGGGACTCTTCGGTTTTGCGGTGATCAGCATTGCCAGTGATGCGACGCTGGTCGGCCCGTTCCGCGTTGGGGTGGCTTTGATCAGCATTGGGCGCGGCCTGTTTCTGGTGGGCAGTGTTATTTTGGTGATGTCGCTCACGGACGTGAGCCATGCCGGATTATTTTTGGGAATTTGGGGTATTGTGCAGGCGATGGCGCAAGGTTTTGGCACCATTGGCGGCGGTGTTATACGTGATCTGGCGCAGTACCAAACGGGCAGCGTGGTGCTGGGATACACCATTGTGTATACCGGTTCGCTGCTGCTGTTGTTGATTGTGATTTTAATTCTGGCTTTCCGCCTGGGTAAACGGTTGAAGGTCAGTGAAATAAAGATGCCTTGGTCGGGGGTGGAGGAAATTCCCGCCGATCAGCTCGCCTTTTAATAAACCTTTCTTTGAAGATGGAGGGAAAGATGTTTGGCAAAAAACGTTTTATTCTTGTAGCAGTGATGGCCGTGGTCGTTTTCATGTTAACCAGTTGTGGTGGGGCATATGTGAATAACGAAACAGCGGCCGTTTCTGCCGAAACTGTTGCGGTGCAGTTGCAGTATGTGGACGGCGCCGAAGTTGGCCCGCTGTACGATGTGGAAGTGGCCGTACCGGCCGCGTGGGTGGGCAAATTTGAGACCAGAAATGTGGGTAACAGACTGTATTTCGACTACGTTACCGATTCAGGTGAAGCGGCCGAAATTTTCTTCATTGAAGCGCTGTCAACCTCACAATATTGGGATCAAAACGGCGCGCATCCCAGCAGCTATACCAACATTGTCAACCGGGGCAACACCTATTTTATTTACTATCTGCCGATTGATGTTTACTACTCTGGCCTGTCGGACGAGGAATTTGCTACCTTTGCCGAAGCAGTCCCTGGTATCGTGGCATCTTTTAGCGCCAGTGTTGTAAATTAGCTTTTAGGGTCTGACGTTTGTTAAACCCTACCAGGTTTGGAGGACAAAAATGATACCTGACAATTTGAATCAATGGTCGCTGGCCATCGTTATTACGTTTGCTTTGGTACTGGCTTTCTTTATCCCCATGCTGTACAGCATTCGCGAGACCTACTTCGCAAAAGATAAGCAGTCACAAGAAGAGAATGAATAACGGTCACGGCTTGTCGTTTAAGCGTTTTTTTAGCCGTCAATCTGATGCTGCGGGCGAGGAGTTACATCCCTTGCCGCGTGAGGCTGCTCCAGCCGGGCGCAAGCAAGAGAAACCGGCTTTCCCCTTTACGGCCGTTGTCGGTCAGGAAGAGCTAAAACTCGCTTTACAACTGTGTGTGATTGACCCCACGATTGGCGGGGTGTTGGTGATGGGGCACCGGGGCACGGCGAAAAGTACGGCCGTTCGGTCCCTGGCTGCCCTGTTACCACGTTTGGATCGGGTAGCCAACTGCCCCTACAACTGTGATCCGGAAGCGCCGTCCCCCCTCTGCCCGCATTGTGGTGGTGGGGGAACGGCCGTTACTCACAAACTCACCGATCTGGTGCCCGTGGTGGATTTGCCCCTGGGGGCAACCGAAGATCGTGTGGCCGGATCGTTGGACGTGGAGCGTGCCCTGGTGGAAGGCGTTCAAGCGTTTGCCCCTGGGCTGCTGGCACGGGCCAACCGTGGCGTTTTGGACATCGACGAGGTGAATCTGCTCGAAGATCACCTCGTTGATTTGCTGCTGGACGTGGCCGCCAGCGGCGTGAATCTGGTGGAACGTGAAGGGATCAGCATCAAACACCCGGCCAAATTTGTGCTGGTGGGCAGCGGCAACCCAGAAGAAGGGGATTTACGGCCACAGCTGCTAGACCGCTTTGGCCTGCACGCGCGCATCACCACCATTCTGGACATCGAGCCACGGGTGGAGATTGTGCGCCGCCGCCGAGCCTATGATGCCGATCCGGACGCGTTTGCCGCTGCCTGGGAGCCAGAGCAGGAGAAGCTGCGCGCCCGGCTGCTGCAAGCCCAGCAGAACCATATCAAAGTGGATTTGACCGATGACACCATCGCTGCCGCCGCCCGCCTGTGCGTGGCGCTAGAAGTGGATGGACACCGGGGCGAGTTGACGTTATGTCGAGCTGCGGTGGCGTTGGCGGCTTTAGACGGCCGTCCGCATACCACTCCCCAAGACGTCGCCCAAATCGCCACGCTGGCCTTGCTGCACCGCCTGCGCAAAGACCCGCTGGAAAACGTCGGCGATGACATTCGCATCCGCCGCGCCGTAGCCGAACTGATTGTAGAATGAGCTTTGTCGGACAGGTACACGAAATTCAACACTTCCTGCCAAACTCAAAAAAGAATAAATTTCGGCAACGTGCGAGGTGGCAATCAGATCGATGGTGTACCAGCTTGAGAAAACGGTTGATAGCTTGCATTGCGTGAAGACAGCCTTGCTCCAGAACGGCACAGAAAAAGAGCCTGACGGCTAACCCCTCTGTGCCTTCTGTGGCAAAAAAACGGAAGAATCCCAGGCGCCCGCCGTGGGAAGGAGAGTGAGATGAAAGAGGTGCGCTTTGTCTATATCACGATGGATGGTTTACATAACACCGCTCTGCGGGAGGCCGCTACCTTGCTGCACCAGCAGCACGGCGTTAAGATGAGTCTGGGGTTGTACCAAACCTCGGCCATGCGCTCACCCGAAGATTGGGTGCGGCTGGAGCGGGATGTGCGGCAGGCCGATTTTATTTTTGGCTGCATGATTTTTGGTGAAGAGCATGTACGGCCGTTGCAAACCCTCCTCCAATCTGTCGAAACCCCCACCTGCATGATTACCAGCAATCCGGCCCTCATTTACTGCACCCGGCTGAATAAATTTGTGCTGGCCCAGCCCAAAGATGAGGAACCGGGCCTGATTAGCCGCTGGATGCAAAAGTTACGGCCCAAGAAAAACGGCCGTTCCGAAGGCCATCGCCAAACCGCCCTGCTCAAAAATCTCACCAAACTGATGAAATACGTGCCCGGTAAAGTGCGCGATCTGCACACCTTCATCGCCATGCACGACTACTGGCTGCACAGTTCCCCAGAAAACCTGATGCGCATGATGGTCCTGCTCATGGACCGGTACGTGCCCGATTTTGCCGGGCAGCTGCCCGTGCTGGACCCCATCACCTACCCGGACGCCGCCATCTACCACCCCGATGCCCCCGAACCGTTCCCCAACATCGCCAGCTACCAGAAGTGGCGCAAAGAGCAGGGCAAACCCGTCGCTGGCCATTTTACGGGCGCGCCCAACGGTAATGGGGCCTGGAAAGGATCTGTCGGTGTGTTGACGATGCGGGCGATTATCCTCACCGGCAACACGGCGCACATCGACGCCATCATTCGCAAAATCGAAGCACAGGGCAT
>CAUJGI010000606.1 GCA_963169155.1 Chloroflexota bacterium | reverse complement strand
AGCTATGTTGACAGTGTTAACCTTCCACAACGGTGGTGCCGTTGCCCGCCTTCACCGCAATGCGTTTGGGCTTCACCGCTTCGGCCTTGGGAATGTTCAGTGTAAGCACGCCGTTTTCATAGGTGGCCGCAACGTTGTTCGTATCAACCTAAATGGGCAGGCTGATACTGCACATGAAGCTGCCAAAGCGACACTCCTGCAAATGAACCTTTTCATCTTCCCACTTCTTCTCAGAGCTTGTCTCACCCTTAATGGTGAGCACATTGTCGCTGAGGGTGATGTCTAAATCATCGGGGTTCATGCCGGGAACGGCCGCTTTCACGGTAAAGGTTTCGTCGTTTTCAGTTACATCCAACGGGAAACCCCACACGGCGTTGCGCTCCCACTTGCCAACCGGTGCATTGAAGGCATCTTCGAACAGCCGGTCAATCTCATTGCGCATTCGGGCCATTTCACCAAACGGATTCCAACGGATCATTGTGTTCATGGTATACCTCCTAAAAATTTTTCAAATACATTTTTCTCGTTCGCTTCTTCTTCATTTCTTTAAGTAAACCGCACAAAGTTTTCAAAAGAAAGAGGCGTAGATTTTGTGCGGTTTACTCAAGTAATTGGCAGACTCCGCGCTAATTTATTTTGTAAAACTTTCTGCCAATTACATAAAGCAGTTCGCGTTTTATTGTGATTGGCCAGTGTAAGAAAAAGATAAAAAGAAAGTAAAAAATAGGTATGCGCAGCGATATTTGGGCATAAAAAAACCGCTGCGCCAGAAAGTTCTGGCGCAGCGGTTTTGCGCTGTCAGGCTGGATATGGTTAGACCAGCTTTTCTTTTTCGGTTTTGTTTTTGTTGGCACCCAGCAGGATGCTGATGCCCAGCAGAATGAGGGCCAGCGGCCACAGTTTGCCCACCCAGGTCAGCATTGTCAGCATGACGCCACCGAAGAGGATGGCCAGACCCACGAAGGCAATGATGCTGCCAGGGATGAGCGCCCACCAGTGTGTTTTGTCGGTGAAGACGGCCGTTACCAGCGTAACCAGGGCAAAACCCAGGCCCAGGAAGATGAGGAACACGCCGCCTTCATTGTCACCCTGCCAGATAGCAAATGGCCCGACGGCGGCGTAAGCGCCCCAACCAACGCCGGTCAAAATGCCGCCGGGAATCAACAGACCACCGTTGCGCGTCAGGCTGCCCCATATCAGGAACATCGCCCCGAGTGCGGGCATTATCAGCAGCGCCAGACTCTGCGGCAAGTCAAAGTTCACAAACTGACTAACCAACAAGATAAGCCCCAACCCCACCAAAAATAAACCACTTACTGAATTGTTTTTGCGCATTTTCATTTTCCTCCAAAACGATAAGCCGTTTGGCTTTTATTTGTTTCTGAATATGCGCTCACTATAACAAATGGCCAGGGGTGATTGATGTGCCGGAAGTCATAGGCAGGTCACATTCTCGATGTGACCCAACAGCCAGTCGAGCCTGCGCCTGCCTATGACCTCACCGTCTAGAATTTATGCTTTATCCACCAGTTGCAGCCGTTTTCCACGTTCAAGCAGAAATCGACGCCGCGCTGGAAGTCCAAAACTTTGTCCCAGCCAGGCCCTCCCAGGAACCAATCGGCGCCGCTGCCGCCGGTGAAGGTGTCGTTGCCAAACAGGCCAGTCAGGTAGTCATGCCCGCCATAGCCAAAGATGGTGTCGTCGGCCAGGCCGCCGGTGATGAATTCCGCATGGTTGGTGCCGTGAATTTCGTAGCAGGCGTCATAGCCAAACCCCTGGGCATTGCCCCAGCGCCCAACGTGAAAGCGGATACCAAAGTAGCCTGGGTCACCCACCGCCACAATGGACGCCGGACCAGCAAACGGGCTGCCCTCCAGCGCCACGACGTAACAGCCATCGTCGTTGATGACGTAGCCAGAACTGTCGAAGTTGAACAGGGCTACCACCGGATCATGATCCGTGACGCGCAAATCTGTGTCCTGCTCGGCGTTGCCATGCACCACATCCACCCCGGCAAAGAGGTTGTTGAACAGGTTGCCGCTGACCAGAATGTGATCCAGTACCTGGAGATTGCCTTCGAACTGGTAGGTGTACTGTTCAGTGGGCGGCAGGGTGTCGATCAGGTTGTGCAGTTCGCTGCCTGCCAGCGTTTGGACCGGCGCAGAGAATTGGAAGTCGTTGAGGTCGCCCATCACGATGACGTTGGCATTGGCATCCAGCGCCAGAATCTCCTGGACAAAGTTGTTGACCACCGCTGCCTGCTCCAGCCGCTGTGCCTCGGACGTGAGTACCGGGGGCTGAACCCGGCCAAACAGCGGATTGTCACCCCCTTTGGAGTTGAAGTGATTGGCAATCACGATCAGCTTCTGGCCATTGAAGATGAACTCACCGGCCAGCGGTTTGCGGCTGTCGGCCCAGGCGACGTTGGTGGGATCGATGCGGCCCGGGCTGGCGCTGAGCTCTACGCCGTCGGTGCCGAGAACGGCCGTTACCCCACTCACCGCATCCCCACCCGGCCGGTCGACAAAAGTGACCAGAGCTGGTTGGAAGAGGAAACCGACGCGAATGTTGCCGCCGGGTGCGCCGCCGTCCGTCAGATCCTGCGGCGCGATGTCGCGGTATTCATACGCCGGGCCACCGGCCGCCTGGATGGCGGTGATGAGCTGGCCGTAGGTCTGGCTGGCAT
>CAUJGI010000605.1 GCA_963169155.1 Chloroflexota bacterium | reverse complement strand
AGGGCAGCAACTGGATTATTGCCGGGGTACCGGTAGACGTGAGCGATCAAACCCAGGTGGAGGGATATGCGGCAGTTGGGGCGCTGGTGTTGGTTAACGGCCGTACCGCCAATGGCCATTTCTACGCCAGCCGCATTGTGGTGCTGGAAGAGGGGCCAACCACGGCCACCACTACCCCAATGGCGACGACAACGGCCGTTGCTACCGGTACAACCACTCCATCTGCCACGGTTACCACAACCGACAGCGCCACCCCCATACAAACGGCTTCGCCCACTTCGTCGGCCACGCCGGATGCGTCCGGCACGCCAGATGGGTCGAGCACGCCTACGGCGACATTGACCGGCACGCCAACGCGTGAACTTCCCACAGTAACGGCCACGGCAACAGACGCTCCACCTACCACCGTACCACCTACGGCCACGCCCCAGCCAACCACCGTAGTGAATGATGACAACAATGACAACTCCGGCGGTGGTGGCAACGACAATGGCAACAACAACGATGCCGGGGACAACAGCAACGACAACAGCGGCAACGACAACAACAATGACAATTCCGGCGGTGGCGGTAATGATAATTCTGGCGGCAATGACAACAACAACGATAACGATGGCGACAATGACAACGACGGCGACAACGGCAACGATGGCGACAATGACAATGATAACGACAACGGCAATGACAACGGCCGTCGCGATGACTAAATCAAAAGCAAACCCCAATACCGTTACTTTTTAGCCAGCTGCTTCACTCACTGGCGTAACGGCCGTATGGCACGCCAGCCGACCTACCTCGCGCAGGCTTCCGTGCCATCGTGCCCTTGAGCGCACGGCCACGAATCAAAACCAGCAGATTGCGCAGATGAGCGCAAGCTCAACACCATGAACGAAACCGTCGGTCAGATTGACAATCCGACCCACATTTTGAAGGAGAAGTAAGATGACCCCCTTGCCCTCATTTGTACGTTCGGTAGAAAACCGCAGCGCCTGGTGGCTGCGTCTGGCGCGGCTAGATTGGCAGGCAACGGCCGTATTTATCCTGCCCTTTTTCCTCTACTGGCTCACCCTGGCCCCCACCATCTACAACCTGGACAGCGCCGAATTCACCACGGCCGTGGCCAGCAACGGCCTCATCCGGGCCACGGGGTATCCGCTGTACCTGCTGGTCGGCAAAGTGTGGTCCTGGCTGCCGCTCAGCAGCGACATGGGCTACCGCATGAACCTCTTCTCCGCCTTTCTGAGCGCGGTGACGCTGCTGCAAGGGGAGTACATTTTGCGCCGCCTCAAGGTGGAGCCGTGGCTGCGGCTGGGGGCGTTGGGGCTGCTGGCCACCGCGCCTTATTTCTGGGCCATGTCCCTCATCGCCGAGGTATACACGCTGCACACCGCTCTCATGGCGGGCATCATCCTCAGCCTGCTGCGCTGGACCGATGAACCCACGCCGCTGCGCCTGGCGCTGCCCATCTTCCTGATGACCATCAGCCTGGGCAACCACATGGCGACGGTGCTGTTGGTGCCTGGCGCAGTCTGGTTTGTGCTTACCAGCCAGCCGGACCAGCTCAAAAAGTGGCGGGTTTGGGCGGCGGCGGGAACGGCCGTCCTGCTAGGCCTCACCGTCTTTTTGGTGCTGCCGCTGCGTTATGCCAGCCAGCCCCTCTTCAACTACGCGGGTGAGTACGACGCGGCGGGCGTTTTTCATCCCGTCAACCTGATGCGCTTTTCTGGCGTCTGGTGGCTCATCACCGGGCAGTCGTTTGCCGGGCAGATGTTTGGCTACCAGCTCAGCGAACTCTGGCCGCAGGTGGCCGCTTACGGCGCGCAGCTCTGGACCGCGTTCCTGGCGATTGGCATTGGGCCGGGGCTGTTGGGGCTGGTGGTACTCACCCGACGCAATTGGCGGCTGGGTGGCCTGCTGCTGCTGATCTTCCTGGCCAACGCCATCTTTTACATCAATTATCGGGTGGTAGACAAAGACACGATGTACCTGCCCACCTACCTCATTTGGGCCATCTGGCTGGGCGTTGGCTACCAGCAGCTGGCGCTCTGGCTGCAAAACCTGGTCCAGCCGCAGCTCCCCCCCTGGCTGCTTCGTGGTGTGGCCATCGGCGCAGTGCTGCTGGCCGTGGCGCTGAACTGGTCCCTGGTGGACCGTTCCGCCGATTGGAGCACCCGGGAAATAGCCGAGACGATCCTGGCCGAGGTAGAACCCAACGCGCTGGTGTTGGGCTGGTGGGACACGGTGCCAGCGGTGCAATATTTGCAGCTGGTGGAAGGGCAGCGCCCCGACGTGCAAACGATCAACCGCTTCCTCATTCCCGGCGCGGCGATGGAGGAGCTGATTCTCAGCCAGCTGGATGAACGGCCGATTTATATCAACAACCCCTCCATGGCCCTGCTGCAGCAGGCAACGGCCGTTCCTGTTGGCCCCGTGTACAAGCTGGAGCGGCGGCTGGTGCCATTACCGTAACGGCATGTCTTATTTTTGAGAAAGCATTGCGGCAGGGTTGGAAATCGATAGTTCTCTGCGGTCTCTCCGTGCCGCTCTGTGTTCTCGCTATTCAAAAGGAGGCTCTATGAGTCAAGAAAGAAAAGAAGCAGTACAACGATTAGGTATCACCCTGTTGGTTTTGTTGGCTGGGGTGCTGCTGCTGCCATACGTGGGCAGCGCCCGGGCGGCCATCAACTGGGAGCTGTTTGGCGATGCCTACACCCCCGACCTCAGCGTCAGCGACAACATCGGTGCGCCAGGCAGCCAGTTTGCCTTTACCGGCTCGGGTTACCAGCCCAACCGCCTGGCCATCATTTTTGTCAACGGCCAGGTTGTGGGCGGAGTGACCACCGACGGCAACGGCACGGGCCGCTTCATCATCGATACAACCGGCGTGCCGGATGGCGAGCTGACTGTGGTGATGGAGACAGATGCCAACGTGTCGGCCTTCAAAACCATCACGGTAGACAGCGCCGAAGCGGTGGTGGCCCCGCCGGGTGGTTTTAGCGGACCCATTCTGGGCACCACGGGCAGCAGCACCTTTTTGCCCTTTGTGCAGCGGTAACAAATGTGGTTTTGCCGGGAACGGCCGTACTCCGGTCGTTCCCGCTAACAAATTTCTATCCACCGTTTTCAAGTTGCGAAGGAGGTAACTATGAAACAATTCACTCTTCGGACCATCGTACGCGCCCTGTTTGCCCTGGTCATCCTGCTGGCCGGTGTGGCCATGGTCCCCTACGTCGATCGCCCTGCCGCCGCGCTGGAATGGCGCATGATGGCCGGGGTGTACGCGCCGGAATTGGCCGTACACGCCAGCGAAGGGGCGCTGGGCAGCCAGTTTGCCTTTACCGGCTCCGGCTTCCCGGCGCACAAGCCTGCTACTGTGTTTGTGAACGGCCGTTACCTGGGCCGCGTCATGACCGATGGGCAAGGCATGGCCCAGTTCATCGTGCAAAGCCCAACGTCTCCCCTGGCGCTAGGGCATTACGACATCACCATGGAGGTAGACATGAACGCCTCAGCCACCCAGGGCTTTACCCTGCGCGAAGATGCGCCCCTGGTCTGGGCACCGGCTGGTTTTATGGGTCGGCTGTTTGTCTTTGGTGAGCGGCTGCCCCAGTAAAAAGCTGCAATGGTGAGATAGCGGCACTATCTACACCATCGCAGCTCAGGTAGTTTTGGCGGTTTGGTCACAACAAATGGTTTCCCAGAATCAATGTGGGCCAGACCGCCAGACTGTTTTCATTGTACTCAATTTACAGATGAGAGTCACTTTCAAAAAAGTATCACCCAGCAGTTCGAAGTTTGGTAGGGGCGGGACAGGCGGGAAACAACCTGGCTTATTACCAAAGCCTTTTCTCCCGCCTGTCTCGCCCAGAATGCCGTTCGTGTTGGGCGAGACGGCGCGGAGGCGAGGCTACCTGTTACGCCTGAACTGCTCCGCGCCGTCCCGCCCCTACGAAAATTGCCATATTTGTAATTGCTGGATTATCCCCTCACACAGGTTAAGAAGATGGACGTGAAATTAGACCAACCTACCGCACCAGGCCAAACGCTGTTTAGCCGCCTGACCCGCCTGACGGTGCCGCGCTGGCTCTGGCTGCCGACGCTGGTGTTTGTCGCCACCCGGCTGGGGGTGATGCTTGTCGCCTACCTGGCGGTACCGCTGCTGCTGGATGCCACCTCCCCGCCGCCGTACCACCTGCGCGGCACGGAAAATATTCTGCTGGACGTATTTGCCAGCCGCTGGGACACGGGCTTTTACATCAGCATTGTGGAAGAGGGGTACAAATTCCAGGGGGTGTCCCTGCCCTCGGTGGCCTTTTTCCCACTGCTGCCCCTGCTCATGGCGGCCATCACGCCACTGACGGGGGATGCGGCCGTTTCTGGCATCCTCATCAGTAACCTGGCGCTGTGGGGCACGGCCGTCTTCTTCTACCGCCTTGTTTCCGAAAACTATTCAGCCAAGATCGCGGATCGCGCCGTCTGGTACCTGCTCATCTTCCCCATGGCCTTTTACGGCTCGACGATTTATACCGAGTCCCTCTTTTTGCTCACCACAATTGGCGCGTACTACTTTGCCCGGCGCGGCCAGTGGCGCGTCAGCCTGCCGTTTGCCGTGGCGGCTACGCTGTGCCGCCTGGTGGGCCTCATCATCGTGCCCATGCTGCTGCTGGAGTGGTGGCAGCAGTGGCGGGGCAATGAGGCGGCAGAACGGCCGTCTCGTTGGGCGTTA
>CAUJGI010000604.1 GCA_963169155.1 Chloroflexota bacterium | reverse complement strand
GCCAAACAGACGGTAATACCAGGGAATGCCGGTGATGGCCTGCACCAATTCACCACGGGCGGCGCTTTTGGCGTGAACGGCCGTAAACTGTTCACGCACCAATCCCCGCCGCCGATAATCCGCATCCGTACCTACCAGCTCCGGCCGCCCCACGGCAAACGGGATGCCATCATACAGCCAGGTTTGCGAGATCAAGTTCAGGGACGAGACGATCTTGCCTTCGGCGTTTTCATCGACCACGATCGTAAAATCGCTGGCGCTGGTGGTGGGGTGATCGCCGCGCATGAGGTCGGTGGTCCAGTGGGCCAGCCAGGTGTCTGGCGCTTCCGGGTTATCGCTGTGAATGCGGACGTTAAACTCAGCCAGGGCCTTGGTGTCGGCTGGCGTGGCCCAGCGCAGCACAAGACCGTCGCCTAAATCTTTGGGTAAACCAAATTCATTGTGCATCTTATTTTCCTCGACAAACGTTTGAAAATTGTGCTTTGCCTTGAAAACGTGGCTGGTGGCGAGTAGTTAGTGTTCAGTGGTTCGTACCAGCGACTTGAGGGTATTGTATGTGCATCTCTCATCTTTGTGTAATCTATCTGGCTCAATTGTAAGATATCTATTGGAAAAGCTGGACAAATGTTGACGATACCCTGGCATGTATGCCAAAATCATTGCATATCTTTGTAGCGGGAAATTTGGGGCAAAAAAATGATAACACTATCTTTTATTTCATACGGGTTTTTCTTATTGAGCTGGTCAGCGGGGATGCTGTTGTTGATGTGGCTGCGGCAACGGCCGTCGCCGCATCCCGCACTCAGACCTGCCACCATTCAAAAATAACTGGGCGAGTTTTCCACAGCCTAAACAGTGAGGTAGAACCATGTATTTTGATCCGCTCTTTCTGGTTTTTGCAATACCTGGGCTTTTGTTGGGCCTGTATGCCCAATCGCGTGTCAAGAGCAACTTTAATAAATTTGCCAAAGTCCGCACGGCGCGCAATGTGACCGGAGCGGAGGTGGCGCGCCAGCTGCTGGACGCGCAAGGTTTGTATGATGTAGCCATTGAGGAGACGCAGGGCTTTTTGAGCGATCATTATGATCCGCGCAGCAAGGTGCTGCGGCTCAGCCCTGGGGTGTACCGTACCCCTAGCATTGCCGCGGCCGGTGTGGCGGCCCATGAAATGGGCCATGCGCTGCAGGATGCGGGTGGCTACTTCCCCCTGCGAATTCGCAGTACCCTGGTTCCGGCGGCCCAGTTTGGCAGCTCGCTGGCCCCCTGGTTGTTCATGGGTGGTCTGCTGCTGAACTTCACGAGTCTGGCCTGGGTTGGGGTCATCATGTTTGCCGCGGCCGTTTTGTTTACCCTGGTTACCTTGCCGGTGGAGTTTGATGCCAGCGCCCGCGCCAAGAAGCTGCTGGTGAGCCACGGCATTCTCATTGGCGATGAAATTGAGGGTGTCAACAAGGTTCTGAATGCGGCGGCGTGGACGTATGTGGCAGCGGCCGTTTCGGCCATTGGTACCTTGCTGTATTATGTCATGCTTCTCGGCGGCGGTCGCCGCGACTAAGTAAGCGGCCAACAATAAATTCCCTTTTGCGAAGGCCGCTTACTCTAAGCCGTCCGCACAATTCCGCTAACTCAAGTTCGGACGGCCACTAAGGAACGTCATTGAGATTGGACCAATCTTCAAGATTGGACCAATCTGACAAAGTGAATGCAAAGAAAAACGGGATGGTTTTGGCCATCCCGTTTTTCTTTTGGCTAGAGAACTCGCGGCTCAGACCACCCCATCCCCATTAAAAGAACAACGCCATTTGCATGACGCGATATGAATTTTAGCGTGGGCGCGTCATTGCTACGCCCACAACCATCCCGGCAATGATCATCATAAGCGCCAGAATTACCAGGGTTGAAAAAGCGAGATTGACTATCATCAGGTTGCCTCCCGTATTGCTTGACTGCTGTTTAGTGTACCAATCGAAGCGTTTGTTTACCTGACACCAGGCTCACACCAGACACACAGTATGTGACAAATGTTACAAGCTCAGCGCGGCGGGTTGTTGACAACCAGGTAGACGACCAGAATGACAGGAAATATCAGCCCTAAAATAAAGGCGGCCAGCAACAATCCAAACAGGACACCATAAGAAAGCGTTAGCATGTTGAGTTTCTCCTTTTATCACATTCCAATACAAACCTGCTTCCAGTACGAGGTGAATGACCACAACGTTGCCAACCCGGCGGCTGTCTCGCATCGCTGGCTCGCCTGCGTTTATCGTAGCAAATAGGGGCAGAATTGCCTGACAGGCAGCGAACGGGAAAACCACAAGAGACCAACAACAGCGGGTTGGGGTCGCGTTCAGTTGGGGAGAATGTGGGCGGGATTAGCCGTCGCCAGTTTGCAGCATGTAGCCCTGGTTGTGCACGTTGTGCAAAAAGCGCGGCTCCTTTGGATTGGGCTCGATCTTTTTGCGCAGGCGGGCAATGGCGGCAATGAGCGCTTCGTCGGAGACGCCGCCCTGGGCGCTGGGCCAGCCGGCGCTGATGAGGGCGTCTTTTTCCACCACTTCGCCTTCTTGCTGGTGCAGCTGTTGGAAGAGGCGATATTCCAGCTGGGTCAGCCGGGGGGCGGGGTTGCCCGTCACCCAAATCTGGCGCGATGGCTCGTCGAAAAAGAGGGGGGCTTCCCAGAGGGCGTCCTGGGCAGCGATGAAGCGGGCAAAAATGGGGGAGAAGATGGCGGAATTTCCTTCTGACAGCAGCCCTTTGATTTGCTGCTGGGTAACGGTGGAGGGGTCAACGGCCGTATCAATCGACTGT
>CAUJGI010000603.1 GCA_963169155.1 Chloroflexota bacterium | reverse complement strand
AAATGGCCGGAATGGAAGTGGAAATCCGCCAGGCGCGGCACGCCATTGCCGCCCTGGAGGAAGAACGTCAGGCCCGGCTGGGGCTGGAGCGGCGGCTGGCCTCCATGGAGGTTATCGCCGAACGCGCCCAGGAAGCCACCGCCCAACTCAGCGAAGAACGGGCTATGCGCGTGAAGCTGGAGCGGGAAAAAGCAACGCGGGAGGTGCAGGTGCAAGGCCTGCAAAAGCTGGATACGCTGCTTTCTGAAGAGCGCCAGGCGCGCATGAATGCCCAATCCCGCGCCTCCTCCGCCGAGGCGCGGCTGGCCCGGCTGGAAGGGGAGATCAACCAGCAGGGCGGCGGCGAAGGCGGCCGTTCCTTCATGGATCGCCTGCGCGGCCGGTAGATTTCCCCGGAAACTACTGACAGTCTGCTAACCCCAGTGCTAAGTTTCCGGGGAAATAGGTGGCTAATAAACCTCTGGCCGACGGTCGGTAAAGACGGGGATTTTGGCGCGGACCTCGTTGACTTTGGCGGTGTCGATGGTGGCTGTGCCCAACATCTCTGCCTCCCCCAACTCAATTAACGTTTCCCCCCACGGATCCAAAATGCAGGAATGGCCAAAAAAGTCGGTGTTTTTGCTGCGGCCGACGCGGTTGCAGGCCACGACAAACATCTGGTTTTCGATGGCCCTGGCGCGCAGCAGCGTTTGCCAATGCGCCAGGCGCGGATGCGGCCACTCGGCGGGCACAAAAACCAGCTGCGCCCCCGCCAGGGCATAACGGCGGAACAGCTCCGGAAAACGCAAGTCGTAGCAGATGGTCAGGCCCGCCTTGCCCCAGTCGGCTTCCACCAGCGTCGGCGCTGGTCCGGCGGTGAGGAACTGCTCTTCTTGCATCAGCCGGAAGAGGTGGAGCTTGCTGTATTGGCCCAGGGAACGGCCGTCCTTATCAAAGTAGACGGCCGTGTTGCCAAACTGTCCATCTCCCAACAATGACAAACAGGAACCCAAAATGGCAATCTGGTGCGTTTGGGCCAGCGCAGCCACCTGGGCAAAGAGGCCCGCGTCGGTAGTCGTGGCGTGGCTGGCCGCGTTTTCCAAATCGTAGCCGGTGGACCACAGTTCGGGGAACACCACCAGGTCCGAGCCGCGCCGGGCGGCTTCGATGGTCATCGCCTGCACGGTTTGCCAGTTGGCGGCAGGATTGCCCAATTCAACGTTCATTTGTCCGAGTGAGATGGTTAGCTGCATAACGGCCGTTCCTCCTAAAAAGGTAAAAAAGGTGCGACGCACTTTTTCACCGAAAAGCGTTGCAAATGATGTTTGGAAAAAGTGCGTCGCACCTCTCCGTCGCGGCGAAATAATTGCTCAACCTTACTGGCGTATTCTAACGCGGTGCTCTCAATTTTCCCGGAAACTCGGAGTTTCCGGGAAAATGCAGCAAGGACGCTGTTGCGAAGACGGCCGTTCTCTGCCAAAATCCCCGCGCAACAACTGGCAATTAACCCGTTTCAAGAATGCTTCGTGTGTGAGCACACCACGAATGAAAATATGTAGCCCGATTTGGTAAATCGGGCGGCGATTTACCAAATCGCCCTACATTTACGTAGGAGACGACATGCGTGGTACGCACCGCCATGGATGGAAATATGTGGCCCGATTTGGTTAATCGGGCGGCGATTTACCAAATCGCCCTACAATCTCAAAGGAGAGTTTTATGAGCTACATGGCGCAGCGTGTCGCCAACTTTGGCACCACTATTTTTGCGGAAATGACCGCGTTGGCCAACGCCCACAACGCGATCAACCTGGGGCAGGGCTTCCCCGATTTTGCTGCGCCGCACTTCATGAAAGAGGCGGCTGCCCGCGCCATTTGGGATGATGTGAACCAGTACGCGCCAGCCAACGGCCGTCCCAATCTGCGCCAGGCCATCGCCCAAAAAATGGCCGACTTTTACGACCTGTCACCCGACCCGCAGACGGAAATCAACGTCATGCACGGCGCCACCGAGGCTGTTTTTGCCACCATCATGGGGCTGGTCAATCCGGGCGACGAGGTGATTGTCTTCGAACCGTTTTACGACTCTTACCTGCCGGTCATCCAGATGGCCGGTGGGGTGCCGCGCTTCTACACGCTGCAACCGCCGCAATGGGCCATCGATGAAGCCGCGCTCACCGCCCTGTTTACCGAGCGAACCAAGCTGATCATCGTCAACACGCCGCACAATCCCACGGGCAAGGTGTTCAGCCTGGGGGAACTGGGGCTAATCGCCAACCTGTGCCAGCAGCACGATGTGATTGCCATGACCGATGAGGTGTACGAGCATCTGGTGTTCGACGGCCGTCAGCACCACACCCTGGCCAGCTTACCCGGCATGGCCGGGCGTACCGTGACGATTTCCAGCCTGGGCAAGACGTTTAGCGTGACCGGCTGGAAGGTGGGCTGGACGGTGGCCGAGCGCGCTTTGTCCCAGGCTATTTTCCGGGCGCACCAGTTTGTGACCTTTTGTGGTGCGGCTCCCCTGCAAGAGGCGGCGGCAACGGCCGTTGCCAGCCCGCCCACTTTCTACACCGACCTCACTCACTTTTACACACAAAAGCGGAACTTCTTGCTCGATGCCCTACGCAGCGCTGGGCTGGAGCCCATCGTGCCGGGCGGCACCTATTTTGTGATGGTGGACATTACCAGCCTGGGTTTTGCCAACGACGTGGCCTTTTGCCGCTACCTGACACAAGAAATCGGCGTAGCGGCCATCCCGCCCAGCGCCTTTTACCACAACCCCGCCGACGGGGCTGGACTGGCTCGATTTGCCTTTTGCAAAGAGGAAAAAACGTTAGAAGAAGCCGCCCGCCGCCTAAAGCGCCTCAAATCCGGCTAACCACCGCTCACCGCTCACCGATTACCGTTCACCGTTCAATTCTGCCTCACCCACGCATCCAACCCTTTGGCCAGCCCCTGGCGAATCGTTTCCGCGTCGGCGGCTTCGGGCTGCTGCTGAAGGTACGCTTCCAGGAAGGTGACGGCCTGGAGCATCGCCCCGGCCTGGTAATGGATCACGCCGAGGTCACGCAAATGATAAGGATTGTCGGGCTGGACCTGGCGCATGCGCTCTACTACAGCAATGGCTTTGGCCCACTGCTGCTGCTGCATGTAGATGATACGCAAATTGTTCAGCAGGCGACTGAGGATTTCTTTATGGGAAACGGCCGTTAACCAGCTTGGTTGAAAGGTGCCGTTGTACCCCACGGTCAGCTCCACCAGCCTGGCGCAGTCCGCCGCCGACAGCCGCCCCCCACCATGAAACGGATCAAAATACAGGTCGTCGCCGCGCCCGTGCACGCCGACCACAAAATGGCCGGGCAGCCCCACGCCAAAAGCGGGCAGCTGCAGCCGTTCGGCCACGGCCAGGTAAATGAGCGAGAGGGTGATGGGAATGCCCAGGCGGCGGCTGAGCACGTCGTTGAGGAAGCTGTTGCGCGGATCGTCGTAAGCGGCCGTATTGCCCTGGAACTGCTCCTGCTTGTAGAGAAAATCGCTCAGCTGCTCGGCGCGAACGGCCGTTGAATCATTCACCCCCACTTTGCTAGCGGCGCGGTCGGCCAGATCGTCCAGCTGGCGCACGTAGGCGTCGATGTTTAGATCGGGATAGGCCAGCTCTTTGGCAATGAGTAAGGCGGCGTGAGGGAGGTTGGGGGACGGCCGTTTTACTAGCTCCCCAAAATTCAGTTCCATCATGCCCAAATTTTAACCAGATTGGTGCGGCATACAAGTCCCAATGACCAGAGGAAATTTCATAAACGGGCACACCATCGTGAGTGGGCATCGTCGCTGGTTGTTAGGGGCTGGTGGCTGGTACAAACCACTGGCCACCAGCAACTTTTACGCAGGATTAGTCGGCAAGCGTCACAACGACCGTTCGGTATACTGGGCCGCTGCCTGCTGCAGCTCTTTGCCGATCTGCGCCCGCAGCCAGTCGGGGGCCAGCACCACAACCTGCGCCCCCCAGCTGCGAATAAATGGCTGCATTTCCTGCGGCTGGGCCACCTGTACGCTGAGCAAACAGCCGCCATCTTCTGTTTTTTCCAGCTTTTGCGTGGGGTGCCACTGCCGTTCGTGAATGTGGGGCGTCACTTCCGGGGTGAAGCGGAGCACCACGTCGGTGATTTCGCTGCCGGCCATAATGCGCCAGCCAGAGGCGAGATGGCTTTCCAGATCGAACGCTTCTGGCACCGTAAATTGGCGCTCCAGCAGCGTGGCGCTTTCCAGCCGGTCCAACTTGAAGGTGCGAATATCTTTGGCCCAATCATCGTGCCCAATCACATAGATGCCGGACGGCGTTGGCTCAAGCGCATAAGGCGCAATCACGCGCTCGCGCAGCTGGCCAGAGCGCGGCGAGCGGTAGCCCACGCGCACTTTGCGCCCCGTGCCCCACCCTTCGGCCAGCGCTTCCAGCACGGCCACCTGCCGCTGGCCGTCGTTTAACGTTTGCACCCGGTCGGCGGCGCGCTTCAGATGGGGCGAGATGGCGTTGGGCAGGGTAATGGCCAGCTTACGTAGGGCGGAGGTAACGTGAGGATTGCGCTCGTCGATGGTGCGGGCCAGCAGCAGCCCCGCCAGCGTAAGGGCGATGGCTTCATGGAAGGCAAGATGCACGGTGGTGAGGTAACGAGTGCGGTTCATGCCAAAACGGCCGTCTTTCTGCCAGATCGGTAAGCCTTGTTCGCACAAAAAATCGACGTCCCGGTACACAGTGCGTCGATCCACTTCCAGCCTGTCGGCCAGATCAACGGCGCGCATGCCGTCCGGGGTGAGCAGCAGCAGTTCTTCAATTCGGCGTAAACGGGATGTGCGAGATGCCAGGCGCGTCATGTTTCCTCCTGAAGAAAGTAGACCATACGTTCTATTTTGCGCCAATCTTGGCCGGTTGTCAAATGGGATGACTGGTAAATGGTCCTATTTTCCTTGGCGTGGAGCGAACTATTGTATAATCACTATGGATTTTTTATCGTTCTTGCCTACGCAGTCCCAGCTGAGTGAAAAACAAACAACCCGGTGCCAGCAAGTAGGTTACAGCGTCATGACCAACCATTTGGACAATTCAATTGAAGCACTGATAGTGGAAAACGGCCGTTTAGAGGAAGATGTTGCTGCCCTGCAAAACAAGATTCAGCAGCTCAACCAGCAAATCGAACAGCTGCAAACCGGGCCAGACCAGCATCAAGAAACCCCCGGGCACGTTGATGTTGTCCAGGTGGTCTCCGATGCCATCATGGTCACTGACACCCAATTTTGCATCCAAAGCTGGAACCGGGCGGCCGAAACGATGTACGGCTGGAAGGAAGAAGAGGTCCTGGGCAAGCGATTGACCTCTCTGGTGGAGGCGGCGTTTTTGCATGAGACGATTGACGAAGTTCGGGAGACGTTTCTGACGACAGGGTATTGGTCGGGCCGGGTCTGGCAGCGCCGGAAAGATGGCGTCATGATTCCCATTCTGTCCGCAGTGACCACCATTCGCGCCGAAGACGGCCGTGCCATCGGTTCCGTCGCCGTCAATCGAGACATTACGGATCAGATCGTAATCGAAGAGGCCCTGCGCGAGCAAACGCGCACGCTGGAAGCGCGCAACGAAGACCTGGCCCAGTTTGCCTATGCCGCTTCCCACGATTTGCAAGAGCCGCTGCGCATGATCACCGTTTACCTTCAGCTCCTGTCGCAACGTTACAGCAGCCAGCTAGACAAAGAAGCCGACCAATTTATCGCCTACGCCCTCGACGGGGCCGTGCGCATGCGCCAACTTATCACCGACTTACTGGCTTATGCAAAAATCGGCCGTAACAATCTGGTTTTCACCGAAGTGCCGTTGGGAAAAGTTTTACAGCAGGTCCTGGCCAACCTCGACCTGCCTATCCAGGAAAACCAGGTCACCATTACCTACGACCCGCTGCCTACCGTGATCGCCGAAAAAACACAAATGCTGCAGCTGATTCAAAACCTTCTCAGCAATGCCATCAAATTCAAAAGCCAGCGTAAGCCGGTCGTTCGCATTTCAGTTCACCAAAACGATACCCATTGGGTCATTCAGGTGAAAGACAACGGAATTGGTATCGATCCAAAATTGAGCGAAAAAATATTTACGATTTTTCAACGGCTGCACAGCCGACAAGAATGCCCGGGCACAGGCATCGGGCTGGCCATTTGCAAGAGGATTGTGCAAAACCACGGTGGGGCCATATGGCTTCAGTCGGAGCCGGACGCAGG
>CAUJGI010000602.1 GCA_963169155.1 Chloroflexota bacterium | reverse complement strand
GATGCATTTCGCCAGTGAGCTGTAAATCGCGGGACATGAGTGGGCTCCTTCTCTACATTCGGCAAGCTGCTTGCTGTGAAAACGACACACGTAGCGAAAATTCGCTATTTGTGAAGAAAAGTATAAACGAAAGACGCCCTGTGTCAAGGGTAAAATGGGCGATTTCTCGCTTAATAGCGAAAATTCGCTAAAAGTTGTATTATTACACCCTATGGGTTTAATTCCGTGTTACAAACGGTCCGCTGTACTTTAAGCAGTTTGGCGCAGCGCCTACAGTTCTCGGAACAAATTTATGCCAAACTGCACTTAGGGTCTCGCCACAATAGAGGCGAGTAAAGGATTTATGACCAACAATCTCATCAACATCATTTTTGGCATGAAGGTACGCCAGGCCCGGCTGGAAGCCGGGTTGACGCTGTCTGAATTTGCCACTCAATGTGAACTATCCCCTTCTTACGTCACCGAAATCGAGAAGGGGCGCAAATATCCACGTGTAGACAAAATCATGCGCATGGTGGAGGTGCTGGGCAAACCGTACGACGACTTGGTGTCCATCAAGCTGTCACACTCCATGGCCCATCTCAGCACCACACTTAAATCTGTTACGTTCCAACGCTTTCCGTTTGAGGAGTTTGGCCTGGAGCTGAGCGACCTGGTGACGCTGCTGACGCGTGAACCGGAAAAGGCCAGCGCTTTGCTGCATGCGGTGTTGGAAATCGGCCGTCGTTATGACCTGCATGAAGAAGATTTTCTGCGCGCCGCTCTGCGCTCTTACCAGGAAATCCACGAAAATTATTTTCAGGAATTGGAAGATGCGGCCCAGAAATTTGTCGATAAGTACGGCACCGACTATGGCCTGACCAGCGACCCGCCAGCCAGCCGAGAGGCGCTGCAAAAAATCCTGCAAGAAAAGTACGGCTACCAGATCGACCTGGAAACCATTGCCGGGCGGCCCGCCCTGATCAAATATCGTTCCGTCTTTTTTGAAGGCAAAAAGCCGCGCTTGCTAATCAACAACTGTCTCAACCCGCAGCAAACCAAGTTTATTCTGGCCCGCGAGGTAGGGTACCAATATCTCAAGCTCAAGGAGCGTTCGTTTGCCTCCACGCCAGACCAGATCAACTCGTTCCAGCAAATTCTGAACGATTTTAAGGCCGCCTATTTTGGCGGCGCGCTGCTGATGCCGCGCGCCCACATCATTGCCGATTTGCAGCATTTGTTTGAGCAAACAACCTGGTCCGCTCACCTGCTGCTGGCGATGCTGGATAAGTACCACGTGACGCCCGAAATGCTGTTTTACCGCTTCAGCGAGCTGATCCCCCAATTTTTTGGGGTGAAACTGCACTTTCTGCGTTTTCATCACCGGCACAACAGTGGTACCTACCAGCTCATCAAGCAGCTCAACATGAACCAGCTGATTGTGCCCAGCGGCATTGGCCTGCTGGAGCATTACTGCCGCCGCTGGTTATCGGTGCGGCTGCTGCGCGATATGGAAAGCGCCGAAAAAGTACCCACCACGTCTGATCAACTGCATGTCGGGATTCAGATGTCGGAATTTGTAGAGACGCAGGACAAGTTTTTGTGCATGGGCTTCTCGCGGGAGCTGAGCCTGTCGCCGGGGGTGACGAGCAGTGTGATTGTGGGTTTTCGCGTGGAACCAGAGCTAAAAAACACGATTCGCTTTGCGTATGATCCGTCAATTCCGCAGGTCATCATCAACGAAACGTGTGAGCGATGTCCGCTGACGGCCGAACAATGCCGGGAACGTGCCGCCGAACCAACGATATTGGGGGAGCAGCAAAAACAGCGCGACCGCAAACTGGCTCTGCGGGAAATTCAAAACCAGGATTAGTGTCTTCGGGCGGAAGTCGTGGAGGAAACAAGGGAGGGGAGCGAATAGCGGTTGATGGCGGCGGACAGCTCTTCGAGGCGTACCGGTTTGCTGAGGTAATCGTTCATGCCGGCGGCTAAAAATCGTTCGCGATCCCCCTTGAGGGCGTTGGCGGTAAGGGCGATGATGTAGGGTTGGCGCTGGATGGCCGCGTTCTGGCGAATGAGTTGGGTGGCACTCAGGCCGTCCATTTCTGGCATCTGCACATCCATCAAGATGATGTCGATCGGCTGCTGTTCCAGGGTGGCAATGACTTCATGGCCGGTATTGGCCACACAGGCGATGTACCCCAAGCGTTCCAGCATGCGCAGGGCCACTTTTTGATTGACGGTATTGTCTTCAGCCAGGAGGATGCGCAGGTGCGGGAACGGCCGTTCCAGTTTCAGGTAAGGGATTACGGCCGTTTTCAGCGCCCCTTCCTCTTGCCGGTTCAGGCTCAATACCTGTTCCAGGGCGTACTGTAAATTTTTTTGCTTCACTGGCTTGTTAATTTGCAAGTCAAACAGCGCCTGGTGCGCCGGGCCGACGGGCTGCCCGATTGACGTGAGCAATATGAGCGGAAACGGCCGTTCCCTCACCAGTTCGCGCACCGCCTGAGCCAGCATTACCCCATCCATGTGCGGCATTTGCATATCCAGAATCCCCAGGTCAAACTCGTGACCCTGGGCTAGCAGGTTGAGCGCTTCTTCGGCCGAGGCCACCAGGTAAGATTCCGCCTGCCAGTGAAAGAGGTAATGTTTGAGGATGAGCCGGTTGACGTCGTTGTCGTCAACCACCAGGACACGTTTACCCTGAAGCGGCGCGGGGGGTACGGCCGTTTCGTCCACTGCCTCTTGGGCCGGTACCACAATGGTAAAGCTGAAGGTGGAGCCACGCTGCGGTTCACTTTCTACCTGCATACGGCCGTTCATCGCCTCCACCAAACGCTTGCTGATTGCCAACCCCAGCCCTGTACCGCCAAATTGGCGCGTCGTGGAAGAATCTACCTGGCTAAACGACTGGAACAGCCGGTCCATGCGCTCTCCGGGAATACCAATTCCGGTATCCACCACCGCAAAACGAAGCGTACTCAAGCCATCCACGGTTTCCAACAGCGTCACCGAGAGAATGACCTCCCCTTGCGCCGTAAATTTAACGGCGTTGCTCAACAGGTTAACCAGCACCTGCCGCAGCCGGGTGGCATCACCCGTTACAATTTCCGGCACCTGTTCACCAATGAAACAGGCCAGTTCTAACCGCTTTTCGCCAGCAGCGGCCACGCTGAGATCGAGCGCTTCTTCAACACATTCGCGCAGATTAAACGGAACCTTTTCCAGTTCCAGCCGACCGGCCTCAATTTTGGAAAAGTCCAGGATGTTGTTGATGATGCTCAACAAGCTGTCGCTGCTCATGCGCACCGTTTGCAGGAAATCTTTTTGTTCGGCCGTTAGCGGTGTGTCCAACAGCAATTCGGTGAGACCGACGATGGCGTTCATGGGGGTGCGGATTTCGTGGCTCATGTTGGCCAGAAACTCGCTTTTGACCTGTGTGGCTACTTCGGCTTCTTCTTTAGCCTTTTTTAAGGCGGCCTCGCGGGCTTTGCGCTCAGAAATATCGCGGGTGATCGATTGCCAGACGATGTGCGGGGTAGTGGCAAACGGCCGTATCCGCACCTCTACCCACAAATAATGACCGTCTTTATGCTGGATCCGCACTTCAAAAGAAAAATCCGCTTTGTGCTCAACCGTGAACATGTATGCTGGAGAGCGAAAAATGTCACGATCCTCTGGATGGAACAGCTTGAGTGGGCTTTTGCCCCGGAGTTCATCGGCCGTATAGCCCAAAATTTCCCAGCTCGACGAAGAAACATAGGTCAATTTACCGTTTGGCTCGTGCAGGCAGATCAGATCGTTGAGGTTTTCTGAGAGCAGCCGGTACAGCTGTTCGCTTTCCTGCAGCGTCTTCTCGATCTGCTGCCGCTCGCTCAACTCACTGGCCAGACGTGTGCTCAAATCTTTGAATTTGCCCACAATGACCGCTGCCAGCAACGTGATGAGATGGCCTGGTAACCCTTCCAGGAAAAAGGCGGTGGGAAATGGGTGTTCCAGGACAGCCAGCGCCAGCAAGTTGACGAAGTAGGCGGCCACCGCGGCCACGACGCCAATCTGGAGACCATAAAGCCAGGCCAGGAGCAAAACGGGCAGCATGATGAGGGCCGCCACCCAACTGCCGAACAATGGCTGCAGCACAGAGAAGATGAGGAGATAAACGGCCGTCATCCCCCCTGAGACAATCGCTATCTCAGCCGGTCTGGTTAATCGGCCAGTCAATCGCTGCCACCAACTGTGCAAGGTCTGAACCTGGAATTTCATAAGTAATTTTGGGTGAGGCTTGAGTAAACCACAAACACACGCCTTTTTCTTTCAAGTACTTTGTGCGGTTTACTTCATCTGCTCTTAAATATTTTGGGGATAGCTCTGATTGTTGCAAGCTGACTTTAGTCCCTTTGACGACAGAAACCCTAAACCGGGGGAGTAAGTTACGGGCGGTTGCAGAACTCAACAGGGAATTGCAGAGATTCCAGGTGCCATCTGCCAGTTGGTGGTTGAGGCTGTGGCAGGCGAGGGGAGCAAAATAAGGCAGGGGTGGGCCGCAGCTTACAGCAAAGTGGGTCCCCCAGCCGACACGAGCAGGGTGTTTGTGTGCCGGTTAATCGCCGCAGAGAGATCTTCCAGGCGCACCGGCTTGCTGAGATAGTCATTCATGCCTGCCTCCAAAAAACGTTCGCGGTCGCCCTTGAGAGCGTTGGCGGTGAGGGCAATGATGTAGGGCTGGCGCTGGATTTCTGCATTCTGGCGGATGTGTTGGGTGGCAGCCAGCCCGTCCATTTCTGGCATTTGCACGTCCATCAAGATGATGTCAAACGGCCGTTCTGCCAGGGCAGTTAAGGCTTCTTGACCCGTGCTGACGACGCTGGCCTTGTAGCCAAGCCGTTCCAACATGCGCAGGGCCACCTTTTGGTTGATGGTGTTGTCTTCGGCCAGCAGGATGCGCAGGTGCGAACGGGGCAGTACGGGATCGACGCTTGGGGGAACGGCCGCTGCCACCAGCGGTGTCGTTGGCTGGCTGCCAATGACCTCCTCCAGCACACTCCGGAGTAGGTGGGGCTTAACGGGTTTGTTGATTTGGCGGACAAACAGATTCTCCTGCGCCGGACTGGTGGGCAGCCCTAAAGAGGTAAGCAAAATGAGGGGAAACGGCCGTTGTTCAGCCAGATCACCAATGGCCTGTGCCAGCATAACGCCGTCCATCTGCGGCATCTGCATATCCACAATACCCAGGTCAAACGTCTGGCCCTGGCGGAGTACGTTCAGCGCTTCGGCGCCGGAAGCCACCAGGTAAGAATCGGCCTGCCAGTGGAACAGGTAATGCTTGAGGATCAGCCGGTTGGTGTCGTTGTCATCCACGACCAGGATGCGTTTGCCACGGAGGGTGTTGCGAGGAACGGCCGTAACCTCTCCCCGTTTTGCTGAAGCCAGCCCAACGGAAAAGCTGAAAGTGGAGCCACGGTCAGAGGCACTATCGACACACATACGGCCGTTCATCGCCTTAACCAACCGCTGGCTGATCACCAGTCCCAGCCCCGTGCCGCCAAATTGGCGCGTGGTGGAAGAATCCACCTGGCTAAACGACTGGAACAGGCGATTCATCCGTTCATTGGGAATACCGATGCCCGTATCCACAACGGCAAAGTGCAGCATGTTTTGGCCATCCACCGCATCGAGCAGCGTGACCGAAAGAACCACTTCCCCGGTTGTCGTAAATTTCACGGCGTTGCTCAACAGGTTAACCAGAATCTGCCGCAGCCGGGTGGCATCGCCCACCACCCATTCTGGCACCTGCTCATCCAAAAATAGTGCCAGTTCAAGCCCCTTTTCCATGGCAGCGGCTGCATTAAGATCCAGCGCATCCTCTACGCATTCGCGCAGGTTAAAGGGCACATTCTCTAATTCCAGCTTGCCCGCTTCAATTTTAGAGAAGTCCAGAATGTTGTTGATGATACTCAGCAAACTATCGCCGCTGACGCGCACCGTTTGCAGAAAATCTTTTTGTTCAGCCGTTAACGGTGTATTTAGCAGCAGCTCGGTAAGGCCAATGATGGCATTCATCGGCGTACGAATTTCGTGGCTCATGTTGGCCAGGAACTCGCTTTTGGCCGCATTGGCCACTTCGGCGGCTTTCTTGGCCTTTTCCGACTCAGCAAAAAGCCGGGCTTTTTCAATGGCACCAGCCAGCTGGCCAGCAATCGTTTCCGCCAGCGTCATGTCATCGGTCGTAAAGCTGTGGCCAGGTGTGGTGCGATCGATGCCAATGCTGCCAATGATTTTGCTTTGCGCCCGCAGGGGAATAACCATGATGCTCTGGATGCCGCGTTCTTGCTTTATATGACGAATATCTTCGTATATTGGGTCTGTTTGCGCGTTTTCCACAATAAAAGATTCCCCGCGCTCGATGACACGCTGTGAGGCAGGGTTACTTAAAGGCAGCACCAAACCCACAGAACTGGGCACGTCTGCGTGCTGGTTATAGTTGGCCACCACCCGCAGCTCGGTGCGCGCCTCATTTAAAAGGGCAATGCCAGTACCGCGGGCATCAAGCAAATGCGTTAATTCCTTGGCGACAATCGAGAGGGTTGTTTCCAGGTTCAAAGTATCGCTGAGAGATTGGGAAATATAATTGAGCACCGTCAGATGGGCCACATGGTCTTTTAGTTTTTCATTGGCGGCGCGGCTCTCTTCAATTGATTTTTCCAGAGCCTGGGTTCGGGCCATCACTTTTATTTCCAGTTCCTGGCTCAAAGTCTGGAGTTTCTGGTTGCTCTGCCGGGAACGTTGCAGCGCTTTTTGTAAGCTGTTAACCAGCAGGTAGATCATGACACCGCTGAGAATCAGGATAAACGTGTAATCCAGCATGATTTCGGCGGCGGGATCGGACACAGCTTCTAGACGCAAGCCCAGCGATTCAAACAAAATAATGGTCCAGCCTGAAACGAGCGTTAATGCGATTAGCCCTAAAGCCAGTCGCCAGCCGGAGAGCAAGCTGGCAACCAGGATAATCATCAGGTAGCCCATGAAAGTGGAATCTTTTACCCCATCAGCATTCCAGCTAAGGGCACAGATAACCAGCCAACCCAGTGTAACCAGAAGGTGAGCGGCAAGTTCCAACCGGCGGAACTTTGTGAGGATATAGAGGCCGAGCAAGAAGCCAATGGCCGCCGCCAGGATAGGCCCGTTACCTTTGCCCGGTCCATAGGTACCCAAGAAAAAGCGAACAAAGTAGAGAAATGTCACTAACGCAATGAGGGAAAGCAGAATAACGTTCAGCAGCTGGGCACGGCCGTTTGTTTCTTCATCTTCATATGCGGGCGCAGCTAATAATCGTTTGAGCTTACCAGGCATCGAAATTTCCTACCTACGTCTCTTTCGGCGCCGTTCTGACAACAGATTGGATTGACATCAGATTTACCGGCTCCTGACCCATGCACTAAACGTGCTGCCTGTTATTTTCCAGCCCTGTACTGGCACTGACAATCTGACTTTAGTCCCTGAAATTCAGGAGAGCACGACTGGCTTATAGAGGGGCGGCTGGGTTACCGATGAGGGCTTTGCCACTGGTTTAGATGCAGCTGGATGTAGTCGAGGACGTGGTGATGCGCTTCTTTGTTGTTGTGGACCATAAAAGGCTGGCCAAAGGCCAGGTGGATGGACTGTGAGCGGTCGAGAGGACCAAAGTCGCGCAGATAACGGCCGTTAATCAAAAAATCAGTCTTCACGGCAACGGCCACTACCGGCACGCCAGCCCGGGCGGCCAGCTTCACCCCGAGCGAGTTAAATTCGGCGGGAATGAAGGTGGCGGTGCGGGTGTGTTGGGGAAACAGAACAATGGACTGAGCGCGCTGCAAGCGCACCACGCCTTCCACCAATACTTTTTGCAGGTCTTCGCGAGGATTGGTGCGGCCGACGGCAATTGGCTCCCGCGCCCCCACCACCGGACCAAACACCGGGTAGCGCAGCAGCGATTCCTTCACCACGACGCTGATCTCCTGATGCAAGGGCAGCAGGCAGCCAAAAATGTTGCCCTCCAGGCTGCTCATGTGGTTGCTGACAAAAACTACCGGCTGATCTAAATCGCGAATATTGTCCAGGCC
>CAUJGI010000601.1 GCA_963169155.1 Chloroflexota bacterium | reverse complement strand
GTGCAAACGCTGGAAGCCATTAGTGTGCCACACTGGGAAACGCACATTCACCTCAAAATATATACGCCGGATTACCAGCCCCTCAGATGGCAGCAGGTGTGGCAGGCGTTTGTCGCTGTCTACCCAGAACGGTGGGCGGTTGAGTTTTTCCCGCCGACTGAAGATTTGGTCGACGACGCGAATGTTTACCATCTGTGGTTGCTGCCGGAAGGGCATACCTTTCCGGATTCCCTGAACCTGGCCCGTAAATACCGCTGGTAACACCTCAAGAAATTCCCCAAGAAGAAAATCTCGTGACAGAAGGAGGAGTTGCCCGTGCGCCAGCTGAGCCTGCTGCCTCAAGAGACGTGGCTGCAAAACGGCCGTTTCACTACTCCCCTTCCCCCAGATGCGCCCATCATCGCTTCCAACGGCGTGGGTGTGGATTCCGTCGCCCTCCTGGTAGAGCTGCACCGCCTCAATGTCGTTCCTGACGCGATTGTCACTGCGCTGGTAGGACAGGATGGGTACGGCAACGAACACGGCCGCTTTTACGACTATCTGCCCATCCTGGAGGCTTGGTTGTCTGAGGTTGGCTTTCCGCCTATTCAATACGTCTGGTATGAGATGAAGCGACAGGCCAAACATTTTCCCTACTGGAGCCTGGCCGGTAACTGCCTGGCCAACAGAACCCTGCCCTCGATTAGCTTTCGCCGCAATCACAGCTGTAGCCTGAAGTTCAAGGGGGCGCAGATAGATCGCTGGGTCACCCAGCAGTATGGGGAACGGCCTTGTTACCGGCTGGTTGGCTATGACTTTTCCGAGCAATATCGGGCAGCCAGATTTTCCACCAAAACCCAGCCGCAGGGGCCACGCTCGCGGGACGTCTTTCTCTATCCCTTGCAGCTGCTGGGACTGGATCGCCAGGGCTGTGAGGCGGTCATTGCCGAAGCCGGGCTGCCCTCCCCCGGTCTCTCTGCCTGCGTTTTTTGTGCTGCGATGCAGCCGGAGGAGATTGACCAATTGGAAGCTGAAGCGCTGTGGCTTATCGTCATCCTGGAAGCCCATGCCCAGATTAACCTCAAGAAGATTCGCGGTCTGTGGGGACACGGCGAGCGCATGACCGAGTACATCCGGCGGCAGGGCCTGCTGCCAGCGCCGCTGCTGGATGCTGTGTGGACCAAATGGGTGGCTGAGAAACGGCCGTCTGAGCTGGGCGACCATCCCGAAGCTAATGCCGATGAGGTGCTGTTTACCGAAGTGCGCCGCCTGGCGGCGCTGTGCCGCTAACGCTTTTTATCCCCTGACTTTTATTTCCCTTCAAACCCAGGAGAAAATCTTATGCGAGAATTCAGTACGAACCTGACGTTTATCAGTGCTCCCGGCCACGGTTGGCTGCGGGTGCCGCTGGTCGATATTGCCGCTTTAGGCTTGGAAACCGTGATTTCCAGCTATTCATTCATTGACGGCCATTTTGCCTATTTGGAAGAAGACGCGGACGGCACCGTTTATCTGGCGGCTTTGCGTGAACGGACGCAAGTGGAACCAACAATCCAGGAGGAGTACAGAAAACATTTCTCCTACAACCGGCCCCGTTTCGGCGCTGCGCAATTTAGCGCTGAATTTTGGGAGACGATGAGGAGTTAACAATGCCCCACATTCAAGT
This sequence comes from Chloroflexota bacterium, assembly GCA_963169155.1. Lineage (GTDB taxonomy): Bacteria > Chloroflexota > Anaerolineae > Promineifilales > Promineifilaceae > Leptofilum. The sequence goes on along the minus strand of CAUJGI010000601.1, from coordinate 1,339 downwards.
TTTTCACAACCCACGTTTTTTAGAATATCGCGGGGACCATGACCAGATCGTGCCGCCGCTCGCCCCTACCGCCTCTGTTCGGGTGCCAGCAGAATTGGCGGCCGAAGAAAAGCTCAGCGCCGCCTACGCACGAACCCAGCACGGTTATCTGTACGGCAGCTGGTTTCAAGACCCAACCATCATCCCCCACCTGCGCAGCACTTCGGTCGGCGATTTGCTGGCCACCGAAGATGGCGCCTTGTTTGTCGTGGAACGGCTGGGATTTCGGCCGTTCCGGCCCACCGCCTCAAACTGGAAACCCGGATTGCTGGAATCGATGCGAAACCTGGAGCGGACTGTTGAGCTGGCCCAAAGTGAGCAGCTAAAGGCGGCGATTCAGAACAGTTTAATTCAGATGAACCAGGCGCTCCTGGTTGAAGAATATCCGGTAGCGGAAATCCCCCAGGCCTGGGAAAATGCCGAGGTCGGGGATTTGGTGGGCAATGACTCATTGGGCTATTACCGGGTATTTGCCAGACGCCTGGAACCGAAGTGGCGCGCGGCGCTTTTGCAGGAACATCTGCCACAGGGCAAGATGTGGCGAGACAGCAAAGGCTGGGCTGTTCTTCAGCCTGTTAGCAGATAAAGTGATGCTACAGTTTGGGAAAACGGCTGGGTCTGGTGAGAAACGGCCGTTTTTTGTTCAGACAAGCGGATTACAGATACACCGAGAGGTCATTGTCAGGTAGGCGCCATAGCAGCAGGGCGATCACCGTGTGCACAAACAAGAGGCATCGCCAGGTAAAAGTCATAAACGATACAGGACCAGACCCGTTGCCAGGTCTGGCCCTGTTGAACACGTTCCCCTCTGCAAGAAGGTCGGTTCGAGGCCCTGCAAACTTGGTATCCCGCCAGTGTGGGTATTGGCGGCACCTTTAGTATACAGGAAATTTTCCCTAAAGAGCCTCATTCCAAGAATAGTCTCATGACCCGGTCTTAGGCCCCCGGAAAGCGACAGCCAGCTGATAGGGTGGCCAATCGTTGGGCTGCCCACAAAAAGATTGATTGTCTGTTGGCCGACCGCCAGCTAAACATCGGTTAAAATGCGGTGATGGCGTATCTCGTTCGATTCCGCTGGCGCAAGCCCCATGAAATAGCCCACTACGTGCACAAGGTGAACGGTGTTGAGGGTGCGCTCTGCTCCGCCACCCCGTCACCGGCCGATGGGGATAAAAACCAGGGTGGACGCTGGGAGCTGCTGGAAAATCTGCCACCCAACGTGCGTCTCTGCCATCTTTGCCAGAAACGCAAACAAAAGCTGGAAAATCCTTTACCCGAGCGGGTGGAGCGTGAGCTGGAA
>CAUJGI010000600.1 GCA_963169155.1 Chloroflexota bacterium | reverse complement strand
GGGCGTGAATAAGCACCCCTTGCTCCCGCAGCGCGGCAAAAATGGTATCAAACTGTCCCTCAAGGAACAGACCACTGTAAATCACCATGTCGGCCTGATTCATGGCGGCAATGTCAGATTCGGTTGGCTGGTAGAGGTGTGGATCAATACCGGCACCCATGAGCGGCGTAATTTCGATGTTGGCCACGCCCACGGTAAGAATTTGGGCGATGTCGTAAGCCTGGGTGGTGGTGGCCACAATTTTAAAAGTGCCATCGGCATAAACGCCAGAAGTCGCTTCACCCACCGTGGCAGTGGGCTGTGTTGCGGGGCTGTTTTGCTGAGTACCACCGCAGGCAACGGCCGTTACCAACCAAAACCACAGCACAATGGCTAATTGTTTCTTGTTCAAGTTGTCCTCCGAAAAAAAAGTTGTTGAATCCGCTTGCAAAGCGTTAAAGGCTAATATATTTTTTAGAGCCATCTAATCTACTCGCCAAATTATAAAGGATTTTAGTGTTCAGTCAAAAGATATTTAGATACTTCTAAATATCTATCGTTTGGCAGGTGTTTGGTTTCGGATTATGATGAAGTCATGAACGATGAATCCTTGCTCACGATTGGCCAGTTGGGCAAACTGACCCAACTGCCACCTTCTACCTTGCGCTACTATGAAAAAGAGGGGCTGCTGCGGCCACACGGCCGTTCCGACTCCGGCTACCGACTCTACCAGCCCCAAACGGCCGAACGCCTCCACCTCATCCAGCGCGCCCAGCGGTTGGGCTTTTCTCTGGCGGACATTCGCACCCTGCTGGCCGGTTGGGACGAGGGCAAGATCGCCAGCAACACGCTGAGCGAGCTGGCCGAAAACCGGTTTATCGCCCTGGAAAAGCAGCTCACCGAACTGCTGGTCATGCGCCACGAGCTGGATCTGTTTTTGCAGGATGTGCAGTCGCGCCAATCCCCCCTGCACCAGGAGCAGCTGAACGAGCTGCTGGCGCGGCTCTGTTCGCACCCGGCGGCGCAGACCCCGGCCAGCACCCTGCTGGATTGGTTGGGGCATTACGGGGGCTGTGTGCTGAATACGGCCGTTGGCCACCAGCTCCTCAACACCCTGCGCGGCCAGCATGTGCACGTCTGGCAAGAAAACGACGCCTACCACATCCTCGTGGTCAGCAATGACCCGCAAATTGGCAATGCCCTGCGCCAGCTGACCCAGCTGGAAGCCAACTGCGACCTGCACCCCAACGCCGCGCCCGAATTTTTCCACAACGACGAAGGCTTTCTCCTCATCGCCACCGGTGACAGCGCCTTCATCCTGGCCCGCCTCTTCCTCGCCCTGGAAGGGGAACGGTAATCGGTGAACGGTGAACGGTGGTCGGTAAACCGTTTACCGTTTGGATTACGGATTACCGGCAATCCCTTGACTTTCAACCCGACTTTAAGGTGTAAGATTGTAGTGGCTGGTAAAAAACTAGCCGCTAACCACCAGCAAACTAAAACCTGGAGTCAATCAATGACCAACACTCAACATACCTTTCGCGTCACCGGAATGGACTGCGCCAGCTGTGCGCAGACGGTGGAAACCGGCGTGGCGCGGCTAGCGGGCGTGGAAAGCTGCCAGCTCAGTTTCACCACCGAAACGCTGCGCGTGTCGGGCACGGCCGTTCCGCAAAACATCATCAGCCGCATTCAAGAGCTGGGGTACGACGTGGCCGCGCCGGATGAGAAAGTAGAAACGGCCGACGTGCAAAACTTCTGGCAGTTCATGCGCCAGCGGCAGGAAACCACCCTGGCCCTGGTCGGCGCGCTGCTCATTTTGCCCGGCCTGTTCTTCAACGAACTGCTGCCGATGCTGGGCTGGGAACATCCCCTGCTCGATCTGGCCTCCGTGGCGGCACTGGTGCTGGCGGGCTGGCCCATCGCTCGCAGCGGCTGGCGCTCCCTGCGCATCAACCACGAACTCACCATCAACGCCCTGATGACCATTGCCGCCGTCGGTGCGGTATTTATCGGCGCGTACACCGAGGCCGGGCTGGTGATGGTGCTGTTTGCTATCGGCGAGGCGCTGGAGGGATATACGGCCGTGCGTGCCCGCAGCAGCATCCGCAGCCTCATGCGCGTCTCGCCGCAAACCGCCACCGTCATGCGCCCCTGCATGGATTGCAAAGAGCATCTAGGCCAAAATGGCTACACGCAAGGCGAATGTCCGGTTTGCGGCATTGAACCCCATCGTGTGCCGGTTGAGGAAGTGAAGCTGGGTGAAACGGTATTGGTAAAACCGGGGGAAAGGGTGCCGGTAGACGGCCGTATCCTCAGCGGCAGCTCCACAGTGGACCAATCCACCATTACCGGTGAAAGTGCTCCGGTTGGCCGACAGCCCGGTGACTCCGTCTTTGCCAGCAGCATCAACGGCGCGGGTGTACTCCACCTGGAAGTGACCCACCTGGCCGAAGACAGCACCATCAGCCGCCTCATCCGCCTGGTGGAAGAGGCGCAGGAGCGGCGCGCCCCGGCGCAGCGTTTCATCGACCGCTTTGCCCGCGTTTACACACCTGCGGTGGTGGTGCTGGCCAGTTTGGTGGCCATTGTGCCGCCGCTGCTGTGGCAGCAGCCCTTCATCGACGCCGCCACGCCGACGAACGGCTGGCTCTACCGGGCGCTGGCGCTGCTGGTGGTGGCCTGTCCCTGCGCCCTGGTGATCAGCATTCCGGTCAGCCTGGTCAGCGCTTTGAGCAATGCGGCTAAAAACGGCGTGCTGATCAAAGGCGGCGCCTACCTGGAGGCGCTCAGCCAGGTCAAGCTGATCGCCTTCGACAAAACCGGCACGCTGACCCAGGGCAGACCAGCCGTTACCCATTTTCAAGCGGTGGCCTGCCAGGGCAATGGCTGTGACCCTTGCAGCGATTTGCTCGGCCTGACGCACGCAGTGGAGCGGTCCAGCGAACATCCCCTAGCCCAGGCGGTGGCCCAGGCCGCCGGAGCACATCAGGTGCAAAACCGGTATCCCGCCGCCACCGACGTGCAGGCCCGGATTGGTGCGGGCATTGCCGGGTCGGTCAACGGCCGTCAGGTGCTCATTGGCAGCCATCGCGCCTTTAATGAGCTGCCGCACGATGCCCACTGTGCCGCCATTTCTGCCGCCGAAGCCAGCGGGCTGACCGCCATGCTGGTGACGGCCGACGACCACTATTTGGGTTACCTGACGGTGGCCGACCAGGTGCGTGAGGATGCGGCCGCGGCCGTCACCCAACTCCACGATCTTGGCCTGCAAACCGCCATGCTGACGGGCGACAACGAAGCGACGGCGCAGAACATCGCCGGGCAGACGGGCATCGACCGGGTGTTTGCCAGCCTGCTGCCGGAAGAAAAGGTGGCAAAAAT
>CAUJGI010000599.1 GCA_963169155.1 Chloroflexota bacterium | reverse complement strand
TACGTCGGCGATATGGACCCAGAGACGGCCGTTGTCCCAGCTCAGCGCGTCGTCGGGGTCGCTGCTGCCCGCGTCGTCGATGGCCAGGGCGGTCAGATGGGTGAGATCGCGCCGCTCTTCATCGGGCAGCGCCGGGATGGGTAGATCGGGCTGGCTGGTGGTCACCCCGATGCGGCTGGGGTACGGATTGACGGTTTCGTCCCAATAGCCCAACTTAAGCAGCAGGGCGTGGGCGTTTTCTGGCGTCTCGCTCTGGTTGAGCTGGCGCAGCACCTGGCTGCGTTCCTGCTGGCCCATAGCCACGGCGGCGATTTCTTGCAGGAAACGGCTGTCTTGCGGCAAAAACATTCCCTGGTTCACCCGCTGGGCAAAGGCGTCCCACATCTGGGCTTCGGCCGCTTTGGCGGCGCGGGTTTCTGTGGCAGCGGCGACTTCTTCCGGGGTGTGCACGGTGATTGCTTCAAGCGTGCCGCTGAAGTGCAGCCCATCATGCACTGCCTGCCAGATGGCCCACACCGTGGCCGGGGTGAAGCTGTCGTAGGCCAGTTCAGACAGCTCGGCCAGGCTGGTGGTTTCGCCGGCCAGCAGCTCCCAGGCGGTGAGCAGTTCGCCCCGCGGTTTGGCCAGCTCGCCAAAGCTGCGCAGCGGGCCGGGGTGCAGCAGCTCGATATCTTTGGGACGGACAGAAACGGCCGTGCCGTCTTGCAGCACGATGTTGATCTTCTTAGCCGCCACGTTGGTCACCCGCGCCGCCTGATTTTTATAGAGGACAAAATTATCTGTGCGAAACTCTTCACTCATGCCGCAATTGTAGTTAGGCGGCGGCAATCACGCTACGCGAATTCGGGGTGGGGCGGGAAGCACAAATGGGACGAATGAGCGAATAGGACGAATAAATTCTCAAAAAAACGCGTTAGTTGCCGGGAAGTCAGGAGAAAAATCTGTGTCATCTGTGAAATCTGTGGTGAACGAAAAAGTAGACTTGTTCCTCAATAAAATTTAGGAAGAAATGGGACACAGATAAACACAGATTTTCACAGATAAGAACAAAAATCTGCGTTTATCTGTGTGAATCTGTGTCCTAAATTCTTCATCTCTTTATTCAGGACCAGCTCTAGTGATTACCTGGTCCGGCGGTCATGTGACCGGCAGGTGACGACTGGCACTGCCGGATGTGACCCTGCCGCCAGTACAGTGAAAGCATGGAATTTAACACTTTGGAGGTAAATGAAATGAGTACCCTGACAACCCAAATTGAGCGAAATGTGAACAAAACCGACCTGTGGCAGCGTGTATTTGCCACGGACCGCTTTTTAACCTGGACGGTTATCATCAGTCTGTTTTTATTTGTCGGCACGATTGTGCTGTCGATATTTGATTCGCGTTTAGTCACTGGCGCGCCTGCCTGGATCAAGCCCATGAAGTTTGCCGTCTCGATCACGCTGTACACCGGCACGTTGGCCTGGCTGCTGAGTTACGTGACCGGGCATCCCCGACTGGTGCGCTGGATTGCTGGCCTGACGGCGTTGGGCTTTTTGGTGGAGATTGTGGGCATCTTTGTGCAGGCGGCCCGGGGCGTGGGAAGCCACTTCAATGTGGGCACGGTGTTCGACGGGGCGATTTTTTCGCTGATGGGCACCTTTGTGATGGTGATCTGGGTGATGAACATTGCCACGGCCGTTCTGCTCATGCGGCAAAAGATGGACAACCAGCCGTTTGCCTGGGCACTGCGGCTGGGGCTGCTGGTAACGGCCGTTGGCTCCATCCTGGGCTTCTTGATGACGATGCCCACGTCGGGCCAGCTGGCGGCCATGCAGGCGGGCGAAGTGGTGAGCATCGTGGGGGCGCACAGCGTGGGTGTGGCCGATGGCGGCCCTGGGCTGCCCTTTGTCGGCTGGAGCACCGCAGGCGGCGATATTCGTGTGGCCCATTTTGTGGGGCTGCACGCCTTGCAAATCGTTCCGCTACTGGGTATTTTTGTGAATCGTCGTTTTCGCCAGCGGTTGTCAGACGGCCGTCGCACGGCGTTGGTGGTTATTGGCGGGTTGGGCTACCTGGGTTTGGTGCTGCTGCTGCTGTGGCAGGCGCTCCGTGCCCAGCCGCTCATCGCCCCGGATACCCTGACGCTGGTGGCGCTGGCCGGGTTGGTGACCGTGGTAAGTGTGGCGGGAACGGCCGTATTCATCAAAAAATAGGAGAACAAAACGTTGGACATTTCATCATTGGGCAAAGAAAGTTATATCAGCATCGAAACCTTCCGTAAAAATGGCGAAGGTGTCAAAACGGCGGTCTGGGTTGTCGGTAAAAATGGCAAGCTGTTTGTCTGGACCGGCGCAGACAGCTGGAAAGTGAAGCGCATTCGGAACAACAGCCAGGTGCGCGTGGCCAAGAGCGACGCCCGAGGCAACACGACCGGCAGCTGGATCACCGCCCAGGCGCGCGTCTTGGATGCGCCCGATGCCGACCAGCAGCTCCAGCGCGACCTGGCGGCCAAGTACGGCCTGATGTACCGGTTCACGCGGTTGATGCAGCGGCTGAGCGGTTCGGCCAAGGTCAAGCGGGTGGTGCTTGAAATCAGTTAGCCCAGTGTAGAACTGGCCACGGTGGTGGCAGGTGGCAAGTGACAAATTTCACCCCTTCACCTGGTCACCTTGTCACCCCTTCACCTTGTCACAAAAGGACCCAACATGAATCCAGAAACCCTCTTCCCCCTCAGCAGCTTGCTGGTGATGCCGTTCTGGCTGCTGCTGATCTTTTTGCCCCGCTGGCGCGTGACGGAGCGGTTGATGGCCGGGCCGTGGACGGCCGTTCCGGCGGCGCTTTTGTACGCGGTTTTGGTGCTGCCCCGCTTTGGTGAAGTGTTTACGGCCGTCTCCAACCC
>CAUJGI010000598.1 GCA_963169155.1 Chloroflexota bacterium | reverse complement strand
AACCTGACGACGGAGGTGATGCAATCGAATCAGATCAAAACGTAACCGGCAACATTCCCCAATCCGAATGACTTAAAAATTCAGAAATCTGTTTACTGATAATCTGTGATATAGGAGAAAACAATGAAAAAAGTAAAACTGCTCATTATTGCCTTGATGGCCCTGTTCCTTACCAGCGCCGCCTGGGTGGCGGCCGACGATGACACCGGCACCGTCACTGTGGTGCACGGCGTACCTGGTTTGACGGTTGACGTGTACGTCAACGGCGGCCTGACGCTGCCCGACTTTGCCCCCGGCACCATCACCGACCCGCTGACCCTGCCGGAAGGCACCTACGACATCGAAATTTACCCGGCTGGCGCTGATCCGTCGGCGGGTGCCCCGGCCATCGCTGGCTCCGCCTTCCTGCCCGCTGGTGCCAACGCCTCCATCGTGGCCCACCTGACGGAAGCTGGTGCGCCAACCCTCTCCGTTTTTGTCAACGACACCTCGGCCATCAACGATGGTGATGCACGTGTTGTGGTGCGCCACACCGCCGCTGCCCCCACGGTTGATGTTGCCCTGACCTACAAGAGCCAGGAAATTGGCAAAATCGAAAGCCTGAGCAATCCTGAAGAAGCGCAAATCGAGGTTCCCGCTGGTTTGTACTTTGCTTCCATCCTGCCCGCAGGCACCGACACCGTTGTCGCTGGCCCAGCGCGCCTCTGGCTCAATCCCAAGTTTGACCGCTCCTACATCATTTATGCCATTGGTTCCCTGGCAGATGGTTCCTTCCAGCTGCTGATCCAAACCATTGACCTGGAAACCACTCCAGTAGGCAACGTGACCGTTGTGCATGGTGTGCCTGGCCTCACGGTTGATGTGTACGTCAATGGCGGTTTGGCTCTGCCCAACTTTGCCCCCTACACCGTTACCGACCCGCTGACCCTGCCAGAAGGCAACTACGACATCGAAATCTACCCGGCTGGGGCTGACCCGACCGCTGGCCCGCCCGCGATTGCTGGTTCCGCCTTCCTGCCCGCTGGCGCCAACGCCTCCATCGTCGCCCATCTGACGGAAAGTGGTGCGCCTACCCTCTCGGTCTTTGTGAACGATGTTTCCGAGATTGAGCGCGGCATGAGCCGCCTGGTGGTGCGCCACACGGCCGCTGCCCCCACCGTTGACGTCTCCCTGTTTGATCGCCGCACGGGTGACTTCGTCGGCAAGGCCGAAGGGCTGAGCAACCCGAACGAAGTACAGCTTGAGGTCCCGCGCAACCGTTACCTGGCCACCATCCAGCCCGCGGGCACCGACACCGTCGTCTTTGGCCCGGCCGACCTGAAGCTGGATCCTGGTTACAGCTACATCGTTTACGCCGTGGGTTCCTTGGGTGATGGCAGCTTCACCGTACTGGTGCAGCAAATCCGCCTGGAATCCCCTGACAACTAGCTTTTGACCCGGTTGGGTAAGGTTTTTGGGGTATTACCTTACCCGACCGCTCTTTCCTTTTTGAGAGAGGCGCCCTGGTCTTCAGGGCGTCTCTTTTTTGGGTCTGGCCCTAAACCTTCACTGAGATTTTACGGCCGTTCCCCACCCAACTTTTAGAACATTTGTAAGGTCTACGGTATAATTTGCCCAGTTGTCCGATTAAGCACTGTTCTTGAACACATGACCGTTACTGAAGAAATCAAAAGCCGCCTCGACATTGTGGATATTGTTTCCGAGACCGTTTCCCTGCGCCGGTCAGGGCGGAATTACGCTGGCTTTTGTCCCTTCCACCAGAATACCCGTACCCCCTCATTTTTTATCTTTCCTGAAACGCAGACGTGGCGCTGCTTTGGCGCCTGCGCTGAAGGTGGCGATCTGTTCTCTTTTGTTATGAAAAAGGAGGGCTGGGAGTTTAAAGAAGCGTTAAAAAATTTGGCCCAGCGTGCCGGGGTGACGCTTGAAGAAGCCGAGCCGCTCGACAAAGAAGCCCGCAAAGCCCACAACAAGCAGGCTGGCCTGCTGCAAGCCGCCGCCGACTATTTTCACCAGCTCTTTCTGTACGCCCCCCAGGCCGAAGTCGCCCGCAGCTACATGGAGCGGCGCAGCTTCACCGAAGAAACGCTTGAGGCGTATGCCGTTGGTTTTGCCCTGGATTCCTGGGATGCCTGCCGGTCACACTTCAACATGCAGGGGTACAGCGACCAGGAACTGCTGGCCGCCGGGATGCTGACAGAAAATCCCGACAAAGGCACCCGCTACGACCGTTTCCGCAACCGGCTGATGATACCGATTCGGGATGTAGACGGCCGTATCGTTGGCTTTGGCGCACGTACCCTGGATAAAGACGGCCTGCCTAAATACCTCAACTCGCCCCAGACCGACCTTTTTGACAAGAGCCACCTGCTCTTCGGCCTGGACATGGCCAAACGCGCCATCCGTGAAGCGCGCCAGGCGGTAATTGTGGAAGGGTACATGGACGTGATGCAGGCGTGGCAGGCGGGTTTCCGCAACGTGGTGGCCCAGATGGGCACCGCTCTCACCGAGCAGCAGCTCCAGATGCTCAAGCGGTATACCAAGCGCTTTATTTTGGCGCTGGACGCGGACGCCGCCGGGGCCAAAGCCACCCTGCGCAGCTTGCAGGTGGCCCGCCAGACGCTGGACCGCGAAGTGGAGGTGAGGTTCGACGCCCGTGGCCTGGTGCAGCACGAGGGACGACTCCAGGCCGACATCCGCGTGATGACCCTGCCGGAAGGCAAAGACCCGGACAACATCGTGCAGGAAAGTCCGGCCGAGTGGGAACGGCTGGTGGAACAGGCCAAACCGGTGGTAGCCTACGTCATTTCCGTGGCCACGGCCGATCTGGATTTGAACGACGCCAAGGCCAAAACAGAAGTGGCCCAACAGGTTTTACCGCTCATCAAGGATATTCAGGACCCCGTCGAGCGGGATCATTACTGGCAGCAGCTGGCCCGCGCCTTGCGCATTGATGAGCGTGCTCTGCGCCAGATTCGCCTGCTGGAAAAGCCGCTGCCTGAGAGACGAACGGTGCCGGAAACGGCCGTTCCCCCGCCCCCCTCTCCCGCCCATGCCGGTTGGACCACCGTGCCCAAAAAAGCGCAGGGCGCCGCTGGCCCCCTGGCCACCGACATGCGCCAGAGCGACTTCCTGCATCAATGCATTCGTTTTCCACAGGCCATCTTGCGGGTCAACCAGAAGCTGGCGGAATCTAGTCAACCCAACGTGGTTGATGATGACTTTTTGATGGCTGAAGATCGGGCCATTATGCGACAAATGTACCAATTGATCAGCCGCTCACCAGTTGTCACGATTGACGAATTGTGGGATAGTCTAGAGCAGACGCTTCAGAATCGGTTGAAGTTCTTGCTATCATTACCCCAATCGCCAGAGACAGAGCTTGAGCGAATCTCCGACACCCTTGTGTTATCCGTTTTAGACTGGCGTCTGGCCAAAGTCAGACAACTTTTAGGTGAAGTGAAACATTTGCTGCATGAAGCACAAAGTGAGAACGACACAGAAGCCCTGGCCATTTACCAGCAGCAGCTGCGCGAGCTGCCTCTGGCCGTGTTGCAGCTCAACAAGGCCAGAGGGGCGATGTCGGCCACCAGCCGCCGTCGTGCCGAAGATGCGTTAAACGGCCGTTACTAGCGTCTTAACTATTCCTGCTGGGGCTAGGTCCCAACCCTGATTCAATCGCTTAGCTGAACCAAATTGAACAACAATCCCTCACTTAGGTCAGGAAAATAGACAATGGATTTATCTGAACTAGACAACGATTTCGACGAGAATATCGAAGACGAAAGCGAAGAAGAAGAAGAAGAAACCGCTGAAGCTATTGATATCGAAGCTTTGGTGAAAACTGCTCGCCGCTCGCGCCAGATTAACGAGTCTGATGTGCAGGCGCTGCTGGCTACCGCCGATGAAGAGCAGGCCGAGCGGCTTTATGCCCGCCTGCAAAAACTCAACATCCGCATCGTTTCAGAAAACGGTGAAACACTGGACGACTTTGCCGACGGCCCCGCCCTGCTGGGCAACCTGGACGATGACGACGACAAGGACGAAGACGGTGGTTACCTCACCGGCACCGTCGAGGACGACCCGGTCCACACCTACCTCAAAGAAATTGGCCAGGTCCCCCTGCTCACTGCCGACCAGGAAATCTGGCTTTCCACGCAGCTCACCGCCGCCACCGTTTTGGAACGCCTGAACAACGACGCCAGTAAAGACGGCACCAACTCCGAAGAAGAGGTGGATTTTCGGGCGATGATGACCAATTACACCAACCTGCTGGAAAACTGGCAGGTGGTGGAAGAAGCGCGCAAGTTACTGGGCGTGCCCGGTGTCGACGTGCTGGCTTTCATTGAAGAGGCGCGGGATTTGCGCCAGGGCTGGCAAAAACGGAGTGAATCTTACCTCCGCCTGTACCTGAACAACGGCAACTGGGGCCAGGAAGACGCCTGGTTAGATCTGGCCCAGGCGTGTTTTCATATGTTTACGGCCGTTTACCTCCTCCCCGTAGACATTTCCCGCCAGCTCTTGCAGGAATACCGCAAATCCACCAACTTCCCCTCCGTCAAAACCTTTCACGACTGGCTGTCTAAAGACATGGTTGGTCTGAAGTACAACGAGTTCATGATTTACGAAGTGGCCGAAGAAGCCAAAGTCAGCCTGACTGGGGCCAATCTACGGTTGGTCGTCAGCGTGGCCAAGCGGTACATGGGGCGTGGTATTCACCTGTTGGACCTTGTGCAGGAAGGGAACGTGGGCCTGCTGCGCGCCGTGGAAAAGTTCGACCACACCAAGGGCTTTAAGTTCAGCACCTACGCCACCTGGTGGATTCGCCAGGCGGTCAGCCGGGCCATTGCCGACCAGGCGCGTACCATTCGTATCCCGGTGCACATGTTTGAAACCATCAATAAAATCGTTAAATTGCAGCGCGACCTGGTGCAAAAGCTGGGTCACGAACCCAGCGATGAAGAGCTGGCCCTGGAGTTGGACTACCTGACCCCGGAAGAGTCCGAGACGATCAAAAATTCGCTAAAAAACGACGAGTCCATCGACCCCGTGCTCAACCGCAAGTGGCGGCAAGCAGTCTCTAAGATTCGCGACATCAAGCGCATCTCAATGGACCCGATGTCGCTGGAATCACCGGTAGGCAACGAAGATTCCACCGAGTACGGCGACTTCATCCCCGACGAAAGCGCTCAGGAACCGGTTGATGCCGCTTCCAAAGAGCTGCTGCGCGAGCAAATTCGCAACGTGTTGGGCTTCCTCAGCGAGCGGGAGCGTGAGGTGCTGGAAATGCGCTTTGGCCTCAACGACGGCAAGGATCACACGTTGGAAGAAGTGGGCCGCAGCTTTGGCGTGACGCGCGAACGCATCCGCCAGATCGAAGCCAAGGCGCTGCGCAAGCTGCGTCATCCCAGCCGCAGCAAGGCACTGCGCGATTATTTGAGCTAGACACACCTTTTTTCACCTGTTTTGGCCCAACGGCTGGTAACGGCCGTTGGGCTTTTTTTTGCTTCAAACCGACCCGTAAATTGGCAAAAAACAGGGCTGGATGGTGGGTGGGATACGGCCGTCCTTTGTTGCCCCCCCCTATTGCTTGTGATAGAATGCGCAAAGAAATTTTGGAAGAAAGAAACATTTCGCTGCTTCTATTTTCAACCTAATCTAAACAAGAAGATAACCAGACACGTAGCTTCAGGATAGAAAAGATTGACTCATGGAAAATAACCCAATACTTATAGAATACCTTCCCATTGCTGTTTTAATTGGGATTGCCCTATTTTTCGCCATACTGCTGCCTGTCTTGTCGCTTAACCTGGGTCCAAAACCAAAAGAAAATGCCCGCAGCAAACTGATCCCCTACGAATCGGGCATCGTCGCCATCGGCGAAGCCCAGCGTCGTTTACCTGTCAAATTCTATCGCATCGCCGTCCTCTTCATTCTGTTCGATGTCGATATCATTCTTCTCGTCCCCTGGGCTGTCACCTTCCGCCAAATGGGCCTCTACGGCCTGGCCGTGATGGGCGTCTTCATGGTGCTCTTCATTTTGGGTGACGTCTGGGTATGGAAGAAAGGAATTCTAGAATGGGAGTAGAACAAAAACTTGGCGACATGGGGGTTATCACCCTCCGTCTGGAAGATTTAGTCAACTGGGGGCGCACCAACGCCATGTGGCCGCTGCTGTTTGGCCTGGCCTGCTGCGCTATCGAAATGATGTCCTCGCAAGCCTCCCACTTTGATGCGTCTCGCTTCGGCATGGAGCTGAACCGCCCCTCGCCGCGCCAATCTGACCTGATGATTGTGGCCGGGCGTGTTTCGCGCAAAATGGCTCCCGTTGTCCGCCGCCTGTACGATCAAATGCCCGAACCCAAGTGGGTCATTGCCATGGGCGACTGCGCCTCGTGTGGTGGTGTCTTCAACAACTACGCCATTGTCCAGGGAGTTGATGAGATTGTCCCGGTCGATGTGTACGTCGCGGGTTGCCCACCGCGCCCGGAAGCTTTGATCGATGGCTTCATGACCCTGCATGAAAAAATCCGTGGCGAGAAATTAACCGACCACGCATAAGCGCCTAAGGCGAATTCCGAGAAATAATCCGGTAAAAATCCGCTGCTTTTCGGAATTCGCTTAAGGCATTTTCGGATTGAGGGCTTTTTTTTAATTCCGAAAATGTCTAAGTACATTTCGTTACGCTGGAGAAAATAAAGTCATGAATGCCGATCAACGCATTGTTGAGAAAATTAAAGCTGCTTTCCCGGACGCCATCGAAGACACCAACGACTTTCGGGGCGAGCAAACCCTTTTTATTCGCAAAGAGCGGCTGAAAGGTGTTTGCCAGCTGTTGAAAAAAGACCCACAGCTCAGCTATAAATTTTTGTCGGACATTTGCGCCGATGATTATTTGCCAGAATTTCCCCGTTTCGCCATCAGCTACCATCTCTATTCTTACGACCACAACCATCGGCTTCGCCTGCGGGTGTCGGTCGATGACCCAGAAGAAGGGCCAGAAACGGTGGGTACTGTTTGGGCGATTGGCAGCTGGCTGGAAATGGAAGTGTGGGACCTGATGGGCATCCGCTTTCAGGGCAATACCCACCTGCGCCGTCTCTTCCTGCCCGAAGATTGGCAGGGGCATCCGCTGCGCAAAGATTATCCGCTAGGGTACGAGGAAGTGCAGTTCTCCTTCAACTGGCAAGAAGTGGACGCCAAAAAACCCTACGCGCAAGAGTAAGCTGCGCTGGTCGCAAACGGAACTGAGAGGCAAATTATGGGCGACACCATTCAAGAGTTAACCGTAGAAGAACTCCGGGCCAAAGTTGGCACCGGGATGACTATTGAAAATGCTGAAGAGCATATGCTTCTCAGCATGGGGCCGCAGCATCCCAGCACCCACGGCGTGCTGCGCCTGCTGGTGGAGTTGGACGGCGAAAGCATCGTCAACCTGGCCCCGGACATTGGTTTTCTGCACACGGGTGTGGAAAAGACGATGGAGTCCAAGACCTACACCAAGGCGCTGGTCATGACCGACCGCCTGGACTATCTCTCGCCGATGTCCAACAATTTGGGCTACATTTTGGCTGTGGAAAAGCTATTGGGTGTGGAAGCCACGCCGCGCGCCCAGGTCATTCGCGTCATCCTGACGGAAATGGCCCGTATTGCCAGCCACCTGGTCTGGCTGGGCACCCACGCGCTGGACATGGCGGCCATGTCTGTCTTCCTCTACTGTTTCCGCGAGCGTGAATACATTCTGGATGTGTTTGAGATGGTCGCGGGGCAGCGCATGATGGTGAGCTACTTCCGCCCCGGCGGGCTGTGGCGCGATGTGCCGGAAGAGTTTGAGCCGGCCATTCGCCAGTTTCTGGACTTTTTCCCGGCCAAAATTGCTGATTACGAAGCGCTGCTCAAAAACAATCCCATCTGGCTGGAGCGCACGAAGGACATTGGCGTGGTAACGGCCGAACAAGCGATGGATTGGGGTATGACCGGACCCAGCCTGCGGGGTTCTGGCGTCAATTGGGACATCCGCAAGGCACAGCCATACTGCGGTTACGAAACGTACGAATTTGACGTGCCGGTAGAGACTGACGGGGATGTGTATGCCCGCTACCGCTGCCGTATGCAGGAAATGTGGGAAAGCATGCGCATCATCCGGCAGGCGATGGACCGGCTGCCCAAGGGTCCGATAAACATCGACAACCGCAAAATTGTACCGCCGCCGCGGTCGGAATTGGGGCACAGCATGGAGGCGGTTGGTCATCACTTCAAGCTGTGGACCGAGGGTTTTAGCGCGCCGGTGGGTTACGTTTACCAAAGCGTGGAGTCGCCGCGCGGTGAGTTTGCCTGTTACCTGCGTGGTGACGGCGGGCCAAAACCAGCCCGGGTGCACTTCCGTACGCCCTCGTATGTGCATGTGGCCTCGCTGCCGATCATGTCCAAGGGCGTATTTGTGGCGGACCTTGTTT
>CAUJGI010000597.1 GCA_963169155.1 Chloroflexota bacterium | reverse complement strand
ACGTGCTGGCCCACCTGGCCTGGCAAACCAGCCGCAGCCAGCCCGCTGTGGCCCAGCTGGCTGCGGCGCTGCACACCCTGGGGCAGAGCCAGCAGGCGGCGCAGGATGAACGGGCGGTAACGGTCATCACCGCCCTGCTCGCCGAACAGCGCAGCTGGCGCTGGGCCACCGACTTGGGGCCGTTTTACCAGATGCTCCAGGCCGCGCTGCCGGTTCAAACGCTGGCGGAAGTGGCCAGGTTGACCCTGCCGCCGCCGCCCAACAGCACCGCGCTGCCCGCATTGGTGGGGCAAAACGGCCGTCAGCTCAGCCGCATCACCCACCAACTGCAAAAAGTGAACCAGGCCGAAGATTTGGCCACGCGGCTCATCTTTTTAGAGAATGGGTTAACGGCCGTTGGCGAGGCCCAGACGGCCGTACAGGTTGCGTTGGCTCAGGCGCTGCCGGTGCCGCTGCCCCATTTGCCCGCCCTGGACCGGCTGCTGCGCCGCTGGCAGCAGATGATCCAGGCGGAGATAGCCCAGGTGCAGGCGCAGGCTGAGCTGAGTGTGACCTTAGCCACGCCGCACGCCGAGTTTGCCGAGGAGCTGCCGCTGGTGTGGCAGGTGCATAACTTCGGATTAAGCCCGGCGCAAAAAGTGCGCGTGCAGCTGCTGCCCGGTGAGGGGTATCATTTGTTGGGCATTAAAAGCGAGGCGCAGCTGGCGGAACTGCCGCCCGGTGCCGCGCAATCCGTAACGCTGTTTCTGGTGCCCGAGGCGGGTCGTCAGGCGCTGGCCCTGGCGGTGGAACTCCGCTTTGCCGATGGCGTGGCCGGCGATCATCTGCGGACGTTTGTCCATGTGTTAACTTTTACCGGGCAGGAACGGCCGTTTCTACCCATCCAGCCCAATCCTTACCTGCCCGGTACGCCGCTGCAGCCCGGCGACTTTTTTGTGGGGCGTGGCGATCTGCTGCGTTTTGTGCAGGACAACCTGGCACAGTCCAGCCGCAGCCGCCTGATTGTGCTGCAAGGGGTGCGGCGCAGCGGTAAAACGTCGCTGCTGAACCAGCTGCCGGGGGCACTGGCGGCCACCCATCTGGCGGCGCGCCTCAACCTGCAGGGTCACCCGGCGCAGAGCGAAACCGACTTCTTGTACGCCCTGGCTGATGAGATTGTGTTTGCGTTGTCCCAAAAGGGCATTGCCGTTGCGCTGCCGCCTCGGGCGGAGTTTGCCGAATCGCCCGAATTTTTCTTCCGCGCCCGCTTTTTGCGCGGCTTGCTGCCCCAATTGGGCGACAAAAAGCTGCTGCTGCTGGTGGATGATGCTGAGCTTTTGCCTACCGACATTCTCCGTTTTTTCCACACCTTGCGGCAGCAGGAAAGCCGGATTGACTTTGTGTTGGCCGGGCGTGGTTTGGGGGAAACGGCCGTGGACGAATGGGCGGCCCTGCTGGATAATGCGGCTTACCGTTCCCTCGCGCCGCTGACGCCAGTGGAGATGCACCAGCTCATCACGGGGCCGGTCGCCCCGTACCACGTCGCATACGATCCTCCGGCGCTGGATCGCCTGGTGCAGCTGACGGCGGGCTACCCGCACCTGGCCCAGCTGCTGCTGCATGAACTGGTGCAGGTTCACAACGAGACGCGGGCCACATACCTGACTTCGGTGGATGTGGATCAGGTGGTGCAGCGCATCCTGGAGCGGGGTGAGATGCATTTCCGCTACCTCTGGGCCGAGTCTGGTGAGGAAGAGCAGCTGGTGCTGCGGGCCGTGGCCGAACTTAGCGGCGGCGCTGCGCCGGTGCCCCTCAAAGCGCTGCGTCAATTCCTGGGTGAACGGGGGCACGTCTCGCCGGACCGCTGGCAGTCGGCCGTGGATCGGTTGGAGGGCGGCGAGCTGTTAACCACTCAGCTGCCCATCGAGTCTACGGGTCAGCCAGGCAAAACGCCGCAATACGTTTTTCGGGCCGAATTGGTCCGGCTGTGGCTTGACCAAATGCCGCCGCTGCTTTAAGGTTAGGCGGCTGCAGCAGCGAAGCTGTTTGCTGTTACTTTTGTCTCTTGCTTTCCCACAAAAGTTATATTGTTTTTCCAAGTTTGGAGATGTAGATTTATGTTTCAAAATATTCTGCGCCATTTTTTGTTGGAACGGCCAGGTCAAAAATGGACCATGTCGGCGTGGGGTGAAAAGCTAGCCGAAGGCGGGGTAAAAATTGAACGTCGTTTGGAAAAAGCGCCAGACAGTGAACGCAACCGGCAGGTCCTGAGCCACATCGTGGGTATTGAGCTGTGGGGTCAGAGCCGGCTTCGGGTGAGTCTGGGAGACCCGTTCAAAGAAGACGAGTACGATGGATACCGGCCATCACGCAGCCGGTCCTGGGAGCAGCTAAAAGCGGAATTTCGCCTGACACGTAAAAAAACCGTGGCGTTGGCCGAGGCGTTGGATGATCAACAGGTGGACCAGTTTATGAAGATAAAGCACAACCAGTACGGCATGATTACGCTCGGCGCGTGGCTGCGTTACCTGGAAATGCACGCCAATCTTGAAAGTAAAAGGATCAAATCGTAAATTTTTATGACCCCTGCGCAGCATCTGCAAAGATGGTTTGCCTCACCTGTTTTTACTGACGATGAGGAAAAGACCCGTCAGGCCTACCTGATCAATTTGTTAATTCAGGCTGGCCTGATTTTGATCAGCGTTGTCTTTGCCTTGCTGCCTGTTGTGTCTACGCCCACAAACGAAATCCGATTTCTGGCCGCGATGATAGCCCTGTTTAGCTGTCTGATGGTGGCCAAGTTCAGCCTGAATGGCGGTTGGGTCCATGAAACGGGGTACCTGGTATCGGCCGTTTTGTGGTTAACGCTGGCCGCAACCACGGTGACTGGTCCGGAAGGGTTGACCGGTACGCCGTTTATCAGCGTCATTACGCTGACGCCGCTGGTGGCTGGCTTTTTGAGCGGCACGCGGGTGAGCATTATTATCACTGTGCTGAACTGGGCATTGGGTGGTTTATTGGTCTGGCTGGAAACAACCGGGCGGCTGGTGAGCTACAGCACCTACGACCCCCTGGCCCAATTCCTGGCCATGATGGTGATGTTTTCGGCCCTGCCGCTGATGGTGTATTTGTGGCGGCGCAGTTTTAACGAAGCAATTGAACAGGTACGGGCGGTACACCAGGCGCAGCAGGAAACGGCCGCTTACCGACTGCAAAATGAAGCGTTGGAAGAGGCCGTGCTGGCCCGCACCAGCGAACTGGAAGAATCCCTGGCGCGGGAACAGCACCTGGCGGGCAAGCTGGCCCAGGCGCTGGCCCTGGAAACTGAGCTGGGTGAACTGCAATCGCGCATCATCACGGTGGTCACCCATGAATTCCGCACACCGCTGTCGATCATTAACAGCTCGTCGGAGCTGCTGCAGCAGTATTACGACCGGCTGCCGCCCGATCGTCGGGATGCGGCCCATTTGCGGATTCGCGAGGCGGTCTTTTATCTCAACGACCTGTTGAAAGATGTGACGTTGGTAGAGCAGACGCAGCGGGAGCGGATACGGCCGTCTTATCGAACGTTGCCCTTTAACCATCTCAGCCAGCAGCTGTCGGAACGCATTTTGCGCGAAGTAAACCGGCCCCACCGGGTCACTTTCCAATTTGTCGCCACCCTGCAAACGCCGATCCAAACCGACCTTGACCTCTTGCAGCAGATTGGGGCTAACCTGGTTTCCAATGCGCTGAAATATTCGAACGACGACACCCAGGTTCAGGTTCGGCTCTGGCACGACGAGCGCCAGCTGGTGCTGGAAGTTCAGGACGAAGGCATTGGCATTCCGCCGCAGGAGCAGTCTCGCGTCTTTGAGCTGTTTTTTCGCGCCAGCAACGTCGATGAACGGCGTGGGCTGGGGCTGGGCCTGTTTATCGTCCAGGCGATCAGCGGCATGTTGCAGGGGGAGGTGAAGGTGATCAGCCAGGGTGCTAACCAGGGGACCACCTTCCAGGTGTATTTGCCAATGGCTCCGGCGGTGGAACAGGTTCTGGCTTAAAGCATGGCCTGGCGCAAGTGGGCAACGGCCGTTTGCTCCACCGCACAAATCTGCATTACCTTTTCTGCCAATCTCCCCTGAAATTCCTCTACCTCTTTTTCGCTCAACGGAAACTCGGTTTCAGCTTGCTTCAACAAGGCTTTTTCGCGCGCTGTGAGCTGCTTGATCTCGTCGGTGGCGGCGCTGCCCTGGTTGTGCAGCAGATCGCGCTGCCCCAGCTGGATCTGCGCCATCTCACCCAGCAGCGGCACGTCCGCAGGCAGCAGCGCCTGGCTGAGCGCATCCCACGCCGCCGCACTGCGCCGGAATTCGGCAGCGGCCGTTTGCAGAGCGGGTTTCTCCAAAATGAGGCTGGCTTCGTCGAGAAAGTCGGCGTAGACGTCTCGTTCGGCAAAGCCCACGTTGCCAAAGCAGTTGATGTCGTGAAACACACCCATCAGCCCGGCCAGCAGCTTGCGCCCGCGGGGAAATTCCCGCGCCCAGCTGAGGCGTGTTTTGGGTTTGGTGAGCAGTTTGGCCCAGTTGTCGTACGCCGCCAGGCCAAAGTTGTGTCTGGCACCTTTGGGCGGTTTCTCCGTGTACAGCTTCAGGCAGTCCCCAATGCCCGCCTGCACGGCACCCGGCAGCTTGTCGGGCAGGGGTGGTTCCAGGGTAAGCACGCGAAACTTGTCCTTTTTCACGCGGGCACGGGCTGTGTGCAGCGCCTCGGGGCTGATGGTGAGCGGCACACGGGCGCGGTCGGCGATGTGGACAACAGCGGCCGTTTCATCGTAGCCGTAGACCAGGATGGGGAACATGCCCCACATGCCCGCGTCGTAGGGCAAGGCGTTGTAGGGCAGGCTGAAATAATCGGCCCAAACGATGGCCGGTTCGCCGCCTTCCAGCGTGTCTACCAGGTTGGTCACGGCTTTGTCCGGGTTGGTGGTGTGCTGGCGATGCTGCACCACGCCCAACCGGGCCAGCATCGTGTCTAGCGGGTCGAAGGTGTTGCGGGTGAGGATGCGGGCATGGGGATCGTACCCCTCGTAGGCGAAGGAGAAGTAGCCCATGACCGCGCCGCCGCTGACGCCCATGAGCAAGGCCTCGCTGTACGGCCGTCCCGTGTGCGGCGCTTTCACGCCAGTATAAGCTAAAAAATTACAGACGGTGCCGCTTAACCAGTGACGGCCGTCTAACTGCTGGTAGTTGTCTAAAATTGGCATTGGTTTACCTCCAAAGTTGTGTACCGACAGTATACGGCCGTTCTAGCCCCGCCTGGGAAAAAAGAGACATAGTATGCAAAATTCCCCGGAAAATGTTTGGGGGTAAGAAGTGTGTTACTGGATTTTCCGGGGAAAAAATTAAGGTTAAGGGGAGAAAACGCCCGCGGGATGACAGCCAAGCTGCTCCTCGGCCGCGGCGGCTTCCAACGTTTCCAGGTAGTCGTACAGCGCGTCGTCGGGCAGGTAGCGTTTGGATTCCGCCCAGCCGCCAGCGACCAGTTCGGCATTGACCAGCACCTCACCCACATAGACGTAGCGCAGCAGCCGGTCGAACCGGTCTGTGTTGCTGACATCCTGCACCAGCCGCACGGTTTGCCCATCCACGTAGGCGGCGTTTGCTGTGGTGGCGTCGCCGAAACACGCTTCATCCCGCTCCGGCGTGTCGATGCCGATGTAACGGACACGGTAGGTACGGCCGTCCAGCAGCACCTCAACCGTATCGCCGTCAATCACTTCGGTGACAACGGCCGTTGCGCTGGGCGCGTCTGGCAGCTGGGGCGCATCGGGAGCCAGAATGCCGTCTTCGGTGGCGGCTGGCGGTGGCAGCAGGTCGCAGGCGGTGAACAGGAGCAGCAGCAAGATGAGCGAGAGCCGGTTATGTTTGGTCATAAAATGTCGTGCGCGTTGAAGGTGGGGTCAAGCGTTTGTAAAAAAGCGCCAATGTCTGGGGCGAGGGGCGCGGTGAGGGTAAGCGGCCGTTGTTCGTGTGGATGCCAGATGGTGGTTTGGGCACAGTGCAGCGCCTGGCGCGGCAGCGGCTTGTTGTCACGGTTTTTGTCCTCACACCAGGCCAGAAAGTCGGCGTCGCTCAGGGTGTAGAGCCGGTCCCCGGCAATGGGATGGCCGATGGCCGCCAGGTGGACGCGCAGCTGGTGGGTGCGTCCGGTTTGGGGCGTCAGGCGGACGAGGGCGTGGTGAGGGGGGAACGGCCGTAGCACTTCCACCACCGTTTGCGCCGGTTTGCCATCGGCCACCACGCCAAAGCGGTACACCCCCTGGGCGCTGGGCAGACGGTCGATGGGCAGGTCGATGGTTTGCACGGCCTTTGCCGGAATGCCTTCGACCACGGCCAGGTACGTTTTGGCTACGGTGCGGGCGGCAAACTGGGCCTGCACCTGGCGCAGGGTGTCGGCGTCGCGCGCCAGCAGGACAATGCCCGAGGTGTCCCGGTCCAGCCGGTTGATGAGCGTGGCGTCAGGGTAGGGCGGCGTGTGGTTGTGGCGCAGATGGTAGACCAGGTTGGCCTGGATAAAACGGCCCTGGCCATGCACCTTCAAATTCCCCGGCTTGTTGACGGCCAGCAGCCAGGCATCCACGTACACCACCTGGTAATCCAGGTTTGTCTCCGGCAGGGGTGGTTCGGGCAGTTCGCAGGCGACCACGTCCCCCTGGCGGACGATTTGGTGCGGGGTGGTGGGACGGCCGTTGCAGGTCACCTCGCCCGCTTCGATCCGTGCCTGCCAGGTGTCGCGTGGCTGGTAGGTGAAGCGGCCTGCCAGGTAATCAAGCAGCGGTTTTTGGTGGAATACGGCCGTAACCTTCGACGAAACAATCATAAAAATAAAACGCCCGCGTCTGGATCGCCGGGCGTTCAGTTAAAAATTTTTGTGTAGAGACGTTGCATTGCAACGTCTCTACGGGTCAACATCAAAACAATACAGACGCCAGCTCACCCCGGTACGTCTGCGTCAGATCATCGTCGTCGCCGAGCAGGGCAAAGAGGGCCACCATCACCTGCCGCGCCTGGCCGTAGCGTTTGTCCTGGCGCAGCACATCGATCAGGCCGTCGAAGGCCGCTTCCAGGTTGCCCCGGCTGATCAGCCGCGCTCCCTGCCGATACTGTACTTCCAGCGCCGACAGTTCTTCATCTTCGGTCAAATCCTCGGCGATGCGGCACAGGTAGTTGGCCAGCGGCAGCAATTTTTCCGCTTCCACCAATTCTGTACCATCTTTGATCCCTTTTAACTGGTCGCGCGCCTCGCACCCTTCGCCCTGGGCCAGCAATGCTTTGGCCAGGTTGAGGGCCACATCGGCGCGGTTGGGATATTCTTCCATTATTTCCCGGTACACCTGTTCGGCCTTGGCCCAGTGGCGGGTGGCCAGCAGGCTTTCGGCATCGTCGAGGGCTTCATCCAGCTCACTGGGGATCAGCTTCTCGATAAACTGGCGAATCTTCAACTCCGGCTGCACGCCAATAAACTCATCTTCGACGTCGCCATCGACAAAGGCCAGTACAGCCGGAATGCTCTGTACGCGGTACTGCATCGACAGGTTTGGGTTGTTGTCTACGTTCACTTTGGCCAATACAAAATTCAGGCTGGGATCCGCTGCCAGCCGCTCCAAAACTGGGCTTAACATGCGGCACGGGCCGCACCACGGTGCCCAGAAATCTACAATAACCGGCAGCTCTTCCGACTGCTCCAACACATCCTCGATAAATGTTTCTTCGTTTACGTCAATAATCACAATCTAACCTCATTAGGTGGTCTTGGGGTCATTTTAACATGAAGGGAGTGAGAAGCGAAAAGTAAAAAGTGGCAAGTGGCAGGTTGCAGGTAAACTATCCACTTGCCACCTGCAACTTGCACACTTGCCACTGGCAAACGCGCGAGCTGTTTCCTACGGCCGTGCCAGGAGCGTTACCTCCACGGTTTGTGTCTCGCCGTCGCGGATAATTTCCAGGGTAATCGTTTGCCCCACGTTGGTCTGGCGTACGATGTAGGTCAGCAGGTCGTCGAAGTTGTTGATGACCTCATCATTCATTTTGGTGATCACATCGCCGCCAACGAGAGCGGCGAAACCGTTGATGGTGGTTTGCTCATCGCTGCCCTGCAAACCGGCTTCAGCCGCCGGGCCATCTTCGATCACTTCATAAACCAGCACGCCGTTTTGCTCCACGGGCAGGTCCATCGCCTGGGCCAGGTCATCGGTCAGGGTGGTGCCCGAGATGCCGAGCCAGGGGTAGGTGATCTCCCCATTTTCGATGAGCTGGGGCACCACCTGGGTGAGAATGTTGGACGGGACCACGTAGCTGATGCCGCCAAAGGTGGGCGTTGTGCCAAATGTCGTTGCGCCATTGACCTGGATGGCGGTGTTGACGCCAATTACCTCGCCGCTGAGGTTCAGCAGCGGGCCGCCGGAGTTGCCGGGGTTGATGGCCGTGTCGGTCTGAATGATGTCGGGGATGTTGAAGGCCACGCCGCTGGGCGAGGTAGCCCCGCCAGGCAAGGTACGGCCGAGTCCCGAAATAATGCCGGTAGACATGGAGCCACTCAGGCCAAACGGGTTGCCAATGGCGGCCACCAGCTGGCCCACCTGCAAGCTGTCCGAGTCGCCAACGGTCACGGGAACCAGGCGATCGGGATTAACATCCACCTTGATGACCGCCAGGTCGGAGCCAGGATCGGTGCCGACAATTTCGGCCTGGGCTTCGCTGTCATCGGAGAAGATGACGGTGATGCGGGTGGCGTTGGCCACGACATGGTTGTTGGTGATGATGTGCCCCTCCTTGTCGTACACAAAACCGGAGCCTTGGGATTGAACGGGAATGGTTTCCAGTTCCTGGTGGAAATCATCGGGCAGTTCCAGATCGGGATCTTCCAGGTCTGGGTCTTCCGAGTCAGGATCGATGTCGAACGGGAGCAGATCGAGATTGAGGCTTGAACCTTCACCAACAACCTGGATATTGACGACGGAATCGTTGAGGCGGTTGTACAGTTCGATGTAGGTTTGGGTGGTGACAATCTCGTCGGTAACGTCACTGTCTTGCGTGGGCACGCTGGACTGGGCCGAGGTGTTGACGATGCCGTTATCGCCGTCGGTGGTGGTGGATTCGTTGGGAACGGCCGTATCGGTTCCAGCTGTCGCGCTGCCGCAGGCAACCAGCATGAGGGCCAGCAGGGCCAGCAGAGTAAGCAAAATCGGTGTTTTTTTCACAGGAAAACCTCCAAAGGTAGGGCTGTCGTTGTTTTAGTGTACAAAAGTCCGAGGGTGATTATGGTACAGAGTTGTAAAAAATTGATAAACGCCACTTAAACTGTGGATGAGAACGGCCGTTTCCACCCACAGTGATTGGCTTTGTAAGTTAGTTGGCTATTATTGTATCCTGCTATGAAAAATAGTTCCGCCACTGTTCATCAACCGCTGAAGAATCAGCCATTGCCACAATCGTTTAACGGCCGTTTGCCAGCCTTCCTATTTGTCCTGGGCACCAGCCTAGTTTGCCTGCTGGTCGGCGGCGCCATCATTTGGAGTGGGCAGGAAGGAACCGGCTTACATTTGGCATCGATGGTTTTTTTTGGCCTGTGGCCGCTGGCAGTGGGGGTGCTGTTTTTGTACCTCAGCGCAATCTTCACCTGGCGGCTGACGCTGCTGCCGGACAAATTCATCCTGCGCCACACGTTCCACGAGCGGACCTTTGCCACTGCGGACCTGCTTCGTGTCCGGGTGCTGACCATCACCAGCAGCCGTTCCCCGCAGCCGTTGTTGGTGCTGGACCTGGCGTTTAGCAACGGCCGTTCCCTACGCATTAACCAAAACGAGCTGTCGGTGCCCATGATACAGTTGGTGGATTTGATGGTGCATCATTACCAAATGCCGCTCACTTACGAGCGGGAAGCGGCCCACATTCATCACACCCAATTTGGTGCGGGGTCGCGACGGCCGTTTACCCACTACCTCAACGGCGCAAGCGGCGTCCCGGTGCAGTCTGTGGCCGACATTTGCCGCTGGCTTCAGCAGTGTGAATACGTGCGTGATGCCGATTTGTTTAACCAGAAGGACGTCTGGCAGCACCCCGGCGAGTTTGAGGCGCGGCAAAAAGGGGATTGTGAGGATCATGCTCTGTGGGCCTGGCGCAAGCTGAAGGAGCTAAACATTCCGGCTGAGTTTGTGGTGGGGCGGATGGCGTGGGGCGATGAGTCCATTCCCGCTGGGGCGCATGCCTGGGTGGTTTACCGGGAAAACGGCCGTACCTACATCCTGGAAAGCACCTACAAACAACGGCCGCTTATCTACCCGTTGGACGAACTGCCCGCGCGCTACACCCCCTGGTTTAGCGTGGATGGGGCCATGCAAACGTACCGCTACTTGCCGGTTGCCACACGCGTTAGCCGCGAAGGCCAAAAATAAGGTTACTCCTGAGGCGTAACGCGTGGGTGCGGAATTTCTGCCTGGATGATCAGGCCACCCTCTGACAAATTTTGAAAATGCAGCCGCCCCCCCATCAGGGCCACCCGTTCGCTGATGCCCAGCAGGCCAAAGTGGCCGCTTTCCCCCAGTTCCCCCAGATTGAAGCTGTTCTGCAAACCAATGCCGTTATCGGCAATTGAGATAAGCAGCATTCGCGGCGAGGTGTGTTTTAACGTGATTTCGGCGCGGCTGGCGTCGGCATGTTTGCGAATGTTGCTGAGCCCTTCCTGCACAATGCGAAAGATGGAAAGCTCAATTTCTTCGGGTAGACGGCCGAATTTCTCATCAATTTCCAGCAACATCTCAATCCCGGTACGGCTGCTCCAATCATGCAAATAAGAGTTGAGTGCCGCGCCCAAACCCAGACTGTCTATCGTTGGTGGGCGCAAATTGCGGCAAATGCGGCGTAAATCTTCTACCAGCGTGCGAATGTCGCTGCGAATGTCTTCAAGCTCAGGCGCAATTGAAGGGCCCTGTAGCACTTTGGAAACCATCTCTTCCAACTCGTAGTTCAGGCTCAGCAAATCCTGAATCATCTGGTCGTGCAGTTCACGAGCCAGGTGCTTGCGCTCCTGCTCTCGCTCGGTGAGCAGGCGGCGCTGGGCATCTTGCAATGCCAGGTTGGCGCTGTCCAGCGCTTTAACCTGGTCGGCCAGCTGTTCAACCAGCTGCCGGTTTAAGCTGTCTTGCACCGCCAGATCGCGCCGCAGCAAAGTCTGGTTGTGGCGCAGCGTTTCGGCCTGTTTGCGGGCCCGGTAGTAGCTGTCTAAGGCCCAGATGACGGGCGTGCGCTGCTGGCGGTCGGCCGTGCCTATCAGGCCAGCCACGATGTATTCGCGATTGGCCGCGTCCGTGCGACAGTTATCAACCAGCTGCCCCTGCCGCAGCACAACAATGCGGTCCGTTACCGCAAAAAGATGGTCCAGGTTTTGACTGCTAAACAGCACGCCAATTTGGTTCTTCTGCCATTCGCGAATCAAATCCAGCAGCCGTTCCTGGTAAGGTAAGCTCAGCAGGGAACTGGGATCATCAACCAGAATGATTTGAGACGGCCGTGACATCACCTGAGCCAGGGCCACCATTTGGCGCTTTTCGCTGGAAAGATTGCCCGCTTGCTCGTGCAGAGAAGGCAGCCGCACATCCAGGGAGTGCAGCAGGCGCGCCGCTTCCCTATCCATCATGCGCTGGTTGGGGATTTGCAAAACTTTATCCAGAATTGGAAAGCAAATTTCATTGCCCAAAAAGATGTTGCTGGTTACATCCAGACGCTCGGCCAGCTGCGGTTCCTGATGAATGACGTTGATGCCGTACGAGCTGGCTCTAAATGGCCATTGCAGCTGTTTTTCCTGGATAAAGATCGAGCCGGAATCTGGGGTTTGCAGGCCAGCGAGAATGTCGATCAAGACGGATTTGCCGGCGCCGCTGCGTCCGGCCAGGCCCACCACTTCACCAGGCCTGATTTCCAGGCTTAGATTTTGCAGTGCAGCCAGGCTGCCAAACTGCTTAGAAATGCCAATGACGCGGAGCAGGGGTGGGCTAGTCATTAACCGATTGCATCTTGAATGATCTGACGCAGGGTGGCTGCATCCAAATCTTTTTTGTCTAGAAACGCCGTTGCCCCGGCTTCTAAACCACGGCGGTGAAACTCCCGGTCTGGGTAAGCACTGATTAATACAACACGTGAAGCGGGCAGCTTCGACTTGATGCGTTTGGTGCAGATAATGCCATCCTCATCGGCCAGAACCACATCAACAAAAGAGAGCCAGGGCACAACTTTTTCAACCAGGTGCAGCGCTTCGGCCATGTTGCCTGCTTCGTAAATCATGGCGTTGGGCTGCACTTTGCCAATCATGCGGCGCAGCTGGCTGCGGTACCGCTTGTTGTCATCTACAACCAGAATGGCCGCCTGTTGGTCCAGCGGCAGCTGAACCTCTACTGGCTCTTTTTGCGTCAGTAGGCCAGTGTGGGCAATCAGTTCAGGGTGCTCGTGCACAAAGCTGGCTGCCGCCAATCTGTTTTGCACACCCATTTGTCGGTAAAGCCGCGTGAGATGGTTTTCGATGGTTTTGATGCTCAGGTTGAGCTCATAAGCAATTGAGCGGTTGTCTTGACCCTCATTTAGGAGTCGCAAAATGTCTCGTTGGCGGACGGATAATTGGGGGAGATGGTTATCTGCTTGCGGAGGCTTGAGCAGTTTGTCTAATAAGGCACTAGAAATCCAACGTTCGCCAGCTAGAACCCGGGTTACGGCCAATCTTAAATCGTTGAGGGGCTGATCTTTTAGATGATACCCATTGACGCCAGCACTTAGCAGGCCCTGCACATAGATATCGTCATCATAGGCGCTAACCACCAAAATGTAGAGTTCGGGATACCGGGCGCGAATCCACCGGATGGTGGAAATTGGCTCAAAGTTTGGCATGGTGACGTCAATCAATAAGCAGATGGGATGTAACTGTTCCAGGGCCTGAATAAGCGTAAGGCCATCGCCTACTTCGCCCACAACCTCAAGATTTGGTAAGTCTTCCAGGGCGGTGCGGATTCCCGCCCGGACAACAGCATGATCATCAGCCAAAAGAACGGTTGCAGTTTGCATCTGTTTATTATGCCATTGGATTGTGTTTGTGCCTACTGTCACAACTCTCACCTTGAAAGGGGGGAATCCCCTAATAAGTAGGGGGGAATCCCTCATAGGATGAGAGGGAGACAAGGGTGTACAGCCTTTTTTTGTTCAGTTTTAATAGAAGCGCAAACAATTTTTTGGCTAATTCGCCTAAACCAAAGGAGGAAGGGAATGAAATCCAAATATAACAAGTTCATGTTTTTGTTTACGGCCGTTCTGGCCCTGTTCTTTTTAATTAGCTGTGGTGGTGCAGCGGAAGAGCCTGCCGCGTCAACGGATGACACCGACGCCCCAGCAGCTGATACGACCGAAGAAGAAGCAGTGGAAAGCGAAGCCATTAAGGTGGGCCTTTCGTTTTCTGACTTTGCGACCGAGCGGTGGAAGAACGAAGAAGTGCTGATGCGCGGCTTGCTGGAAGACCTGGGTTACGAGGTGTTGTCCCAGGAAGCCAACCATGACGTTAAACTGCAAATTGACCAGATTGACAACATGGTGAGCCAGGGCGTGAAGGGCTTAATTGTGGTGGCGGAAGATGGTGACGCACTGGTAACGGCCATTGACAATGCCGCCGAGGCTGGTGTGGTTGTCCTGGCTTACGATCGTCTCATCAAATCGCCTAACATTGCCGCTTACCTCTCCTTCAACAACACAGAAGTGGGTCGTCAGCAGGCATTGGGTGTGATGGAAGCGCTGGACATCGAAAACTGGGATGTGGCGGCCAATGGCCCGGCGCGCGTGGTGAAGTTGGGCGGCAGCCCGACCGATAACAATGCCATCCTTTTCCGTCAGGGTCAGGATGAAATTGTAGACCCGTACGTGGCCGAAGGTAAGATTGAAATTGTGGCTGACCAGTGGGTAGACAACTGGGATGCTGCCAACGCGCTGAAGATCATGGAAAACATTTTGGTGGCAGCGGGCAACGATATTGATGCCGTGGTAGCTTCCAATGATGGTACGGCTTTGGGTGCCCTGCAAGCCATGAAAGCCCAGGGATTGGCTGGTGTTGTGCCGATTTCTGGCCAGGATGCCACGGCTGATGGCGTGAACAGCATCGTCAAGGGCGAGCTGACAGTTTCCATCCTCAAAGACATTCGTGATTTGTCGCCGCTGGCGATTAACATTATGGACCAGCTGATCAAGGGTGAAACGGTGGAAGGGCTGGAAAGCTACACGATGGCGGAGCTGACCAATGATTCCGCGCAGCAAGGTGAGGTACAGTGCTACTTCCTGCCGGTGACCCAGGTGAACGCAGAAAATGCTCATGAGCTGGTTGTGGTGAGCGAATTTCAATCGTACGATGATGTCTATCGGGATATTCCTGAAGGTGATCGCCCCGAACGGCCGTAACCTCATCACCGCTTAGATAAATTGACCCGGCTCCTGCCTGAACAGCAGGGGCCGGGTTTTGTCGATTCTGCAGTTAGAAAGATTTGGCGTGGAGGAGAATTTCGTGAGTGATGATATCGTCCTCGATATACAAAATGTGACCAAAGAGTTCCCCGGTGTCACGGCCCTGAACGATGTTTCCATTCAGATCAAGCGCGGCGAAATTCATGGTCTTTGTGGTGAAAATGGTGCCGGAAAATCCACCCTCATGAAAATATTGTCCGGCGTGTACCCTTATGGGACTTACAACGGCCGTGTTCTGTACAACGGCACTGAACTAAGGCTGGCGCACAGCTCCATTCGTCAGGCCACAGATTTAGGCATTGCCATTGTTCATCAGGAGTTGACCCTGGTGCCCAGCATGACGGTGGGTGAAAATGTCTACCTGGGCAAAGAGCCTACGGAAAGAGGCACTATCAACTGGAATCAGGTGTATGCAGACACTAGAGAGATTTTGCAGCGTTATAAACTGGACGTTTCGGCGCGGGCGGTGGTGCAGGATTTGGGCGTAGGCAAAATGCAGATGGTGGAAATTGCCAAAGCGCTTTCCGAAAATGCCCAGGTGCTGATTTTAGACGAGCCAACCAGCGCCCTGACCGAAGCCGAAATTAACAAGCTGATGGAAATCCTCGGCATTTTGAAGGCGCATGGCGTCACCTGTATTTACATTACCCACAAGCTGAAGGAATTTTTTCGCATCACCGACAATGTGACCGTCTTACGTG
The DNA here is from genome assembly GCA_963169155.1 of Chloroflexota bacterium. Taxonomy (GTDB): domain Bacteria; phylum Chloroflexota; class Anaerolineae; order Promineifilales; family Promineifilaceae; genus Leptofilum. The sequence continues at coordinate 2,004 of CAUJGI010000597.1, read as the reverse complement.
ATGGTGAAAAAGTGATCACCTTGCCCACCAGCGAGTTAACCGAAGAGCGCCTGGTAAATTACATGGTTGGCCGCCAAATGAAGGAGCGCTTCCCCAAAGGGAACCGTCAGCCCGGCGAAATCATGTTTCAGGTGAGGGATTTACATGCCGTTGATCCCCACAATTCTGAGCGCAGCGTGGTGAATGGGGCCAGCTTTGCGCTGCGCCGGGGCGAAATTTTGGGCATAGCCGGTCTGATGGGTTCCGGGCGTACCGAGTTGGTGACGACGATTTTTGGCGAATACGGCAAAGTGACCCAGGGCGAAATAACGCTCGAAGGTAAACCCATTGTGGTACACAGCGCGCGCGATGCCATCCGACACGGCATCAGCCTGGTGCCCGAAGACCGTAAAAAGCAGGGGCTGGTGCTGATTAAGTCGATTCTGGAGAATATCTCCTTGCCCAACCTGAATCAGTTTGCCCGGTTTTTTAGCCTGGACAAAGATTCTGAGTTAGATGCCAGCATGAAGCAGGCCAAAAACCTGGCGATCAAAGCCCCGAATTTGCAAATGCAGTGCAATTTGCTTTCGGGGGGCAACCAGCAAAAAGTAGTGATTGCCAAATGGTTGATGTCCCGGCCCAAGGTATTGATTATGGATGATCCCACTCGTGGTGTAGACGTTGGGGCCAAATACGAAATCTATAAATTAATGAATGAACTCGCTGAACAAGGCGTCTCGATTATTATGATCTCCAGCGAATTGGAAGAGGTGCTGGGGATGAGTGACAGCATTATGGTGATGCATGAAGGCCGGTCGAACGGTACCCTGGCTGTCGCTGAGGCCACGCAGGAAAAAATCATGGCGCTGGCTACCAATATTGCCTGATGTGAAGATGTGAAGAAAGGAGATCCTGGATGAAACTCGCTGTGCCTACGCAAGACAAATCAACGGAATCAAGCTCTAATTTGGCGAGTCTGTTCCGTCAGAATATTCAGACCTATGCCATTATTCTGGCGTTGGTGTTTATCTGGATATTTTTTGCATTTTTGACAGACGGCCGTTACCTCAGCCCGCAAAATTTCTCTAACCTGTTCCGCCAGATGACCGTGACGGCCTTCATGGGCATTGGCATGGTGTTGGTCATTGTCACCGGCAATATTGACCTGTCGGTAGGGAAGCTGGCGGGTTTTGTTTCGGTGGTGGTTGCCTATTTCCAGGCCGAAATCTGGACCGACATCATTCCCGACATGCCCATTGTGGCCGCGACGCTGTCCGTATTTATTGGCCTGGCAGTTGGTTGCTTGTGGGGGGTGGTGCAAGGGTACATCATTGCCCATTTGAATGTGCCATCTTTCATCGTCACCCTGGGCAGCATGTTCATTTTGAACGGCGCAATTTTGTTGGTGACACAAGGCAAGACGATCCCGGCCAACCAACCGGGCATCGCCTATATCGCCCAAGGCTATCTCAGCAGCTGGGGTGGGTGGATCATGGCCGGGCTCATTGTTGTTGCCCTCTATTTCACGACCTTCCGCAGCAGGCAGCGGAAAAAGTCGCACGGTTTTGACCTCTCCAGTGTCTATCTGGATTATGGCCTGACCACTTTCTTCGCCTTCCTGGTTGTTGGTTATGTTTTTATTGTCAATCGCTACAATGGGGTGCAAATTCCGGTGCTTTTGCTGGCCGTTGCCTCGGTGATTTTGTCTTACATGGCCATGAACACGCGGTTTGGCCGGTATGCGTACGCCATTGGCGGCAACCGGGAAGCAGCGCGGTTGTCTGGCATTAACATCCGCAACAATATTTTTCTGGTTTTTGTGCTGATGGGCTTCTTGTGTGGCGTGGCCGGCGTGGTGTTGGCATCCTATGTGGGCTACGGTACGATTGCGGCCGGGCAGGGGTATGAATTGGATGCGATTGCAGCGGCCATCCTGGGCGGTACCTCGACGTTGGGTGGCGTGGGCACCGTGTGGGGTGCGCTGATTGGTGCGCTGATCATGTCCAGCCTGTCCAATGGCTTGCA
>CAUJGI010000596.1 GCA_963169155.1 Chloroflexota bacterium | reverse complement strand
CCCGATGAGCGTGGGCAGGTCGTCCGCCTCGTAAGCCAGGTGAACGTTGTAGGTGACCAGGGCGCTGCTGGCGTCGCTGGCGCTGGGGGCGATGGCCACGATTTCGCTGTCGAATGCGCGCTCCGGCCACGCTTCCAGGGTAACGATGGCGGGCTGCCCCACGGCAAAACTGCCAATGTCCACCTCATCCACGCTGAGGATGATTTCCAGGCTGTGGCTGTCGACCAGTTCCACCACCGGACCGCTGGCAATTTCACCTTCTGTGACGTAAACCGCCGTTACCACCCCGGCAAACGGGGCCACAATCGCCGCATCCGCCAGCGCTTCCTGCGCATCAGCTGCGGTTAGCTCTGCTTGGATCACTTCCGCTTCAGCGGCGCGAATCTCTTCGGTGGTGGGGCCAGCCAGCAAATTGGCCAGATTAGCCTGCTGTTGGGCAACGGCCGCTTCGGCGTTGGCAATTTCGGCGGCCGAAGCGCCGCTGAGCGTGCTGTCTAGATCAATTTCGCTGCCCGCCACGCGGGCACTGGCGGCAGCGACGCTGCTTTGCGCGGCATTGACGCTGGGGCCAGCTAGCAGCGTATCCAGCTGGGCCTGGGCGTTCGCCACGGCCTGCTCGGCCTGCAAGCGGACCTGGTGGTTGGCTTCGGTCGGGTTTTCCTCGTTCACCTCAACGGCGCGGTCCAGCTGCTGCTGGGCGGCGAGCAAGCTGGCTTCAGCGGCCGTGATCTGGCTTTGGTCAATGCTGTTCTGCGTGCTGCTCAAGTCGGCGACGGAGGCGTTGAGCTGGGCCTGGGCAGAAGCAATCGCCGCTTCGCTGAGAGCGATTTCGGTATCGCTGGGGCCAGCCAGAAGGTCATCCAGCTGGGCCTGGGCGCTGGCCAGGGCGGCGTCGGCGCTGGTGATTTCGGCGTTGGTAGCGGGGGCTACCAGGTCATCCAGGCGGGCCTGGGCCAGGGCGAGGGATTGCTCGGCGTTGGCCAGATCAAATTGCAAGTCGATACTGTCTAGCTGCACCAGCAGGTCACCGGGCTGCACGGCATCGCCCAGCCGCACGGCCACGTGGGTGACGCGAGCGGTGGTGCTGGCGGTGAGTACGGCTTCGCGCTGGGGCACTACCTGCCCGCTGGCTGTGGCGCTTGCGGATAAATCGCCGATGGTGGCGACGGCCGTTGCCGGTCCCTCATCGTCGGCTGAATTGTTGGCGGTGCAGCTGGTTGTGACCAGCAGCGCTGCCAAAACGGTGAAAGCTGTGCTTAGGACCAGCCATCTTTTTTTGTTCATCGTGTTGCTCCTCAAAATCTTTGCGGTTAAATCAATACGATGAACAGCTTACTGGGCAAATCTGGAGAAGTTATGGAGAAGTGTGGCAGACAGTTTGCAAGTTTACTGCCTGATTAGTGAAATCCTTGAACAGTAAGGCACCCGTTCAGTTGGTATCGCGCGTGATGGAGGATTGTTTTTTTCAGTTTTGGAGTCAAAATAACCCAAAAACTGAAAAAAACATACGACGAGTAGGGTGCCAGCGCACAGCATAGACAACAGCAGCGATCCGCTCCACTTCCGCCCGCGTCAGCGCATCATACCCTCCGCACAAGGGTGCTTCTGTTTCCAACCAACCCGTTGTGGCCATCCAGAGCAATGATTTGCCTGTATAAAAAGCCACAAAGAAAACTAGTAAACCGTTTAGTCGTCGGTTCAAATCTGGCTGCTACGACAGGCAAAAAACGCGGTTGGGGAAAAAAGTCATATTGTCCGCATGCCAAATCATACTGATTAATGACTCAATCTATCGGGCAGAAGGTGCTGTAACAGGCTGAACGTGTCTGGCGCTAAACGCGCCGCATGGGGTGAATCTCACCTAATTGGAGGCACCCCCCAATGAATAACCAACTTCCCCTAATTGTTTATGATCAGCCATACAAACCCCAGCCCCAGCGACAGCGCATTTGTGACCTGCCTGCCGAAGATCAGCCTCTATACCGCCTGCACCAACACGGTGTGGCAGCTCTGTCCACCACGGAGCTGCTGGCGCTGCTGCTAGGCACAGCCGAGGCCCCCAGACTGGCTCAAGAGTTGTTAGACCGGTTCGGTTCCCTGCATCAGCTGGCCCGAACCAACAAAGCGCAGCTGCGGCGCATTCGCGGGATTGGGGACGCTCAGGCGGGACGTGTGCTGGCTTTTCTGGAACTAAGCCGCCGCTTGCAGCTGCCGACAGCCACGGATAAACCACGCATTACCAGCCCCGCTGATGGCGCCAACCTGCTGCTGCCCCGGATGAGTCACCTGCAGCAGGAAGAGATGCACGTCATTTTGCTGGACACACGCAACCGGGTGCTGGATATTCAACTCATCTATCGCGGCAGCCTCAACACCAGCGTCGTACGCATTGGCGAAATCTTCCGGGTCGCCATTGAATCCACTGCCGCAGCGATCATTTTAGCGCACAACCACCCGTCGGGAGACCCTTCCCCATCCCCTGAAGATATCGCCGTAACCAGAAAGATTGTGGAAGCAGGTAATCTGCTCAGCATAGACGTGCTCGACCATCTAATTATTGGCAACGGCCGTTTCACAAGCTTGAAAGAAAGAGGCCTCGGCTTCGATTAAACACCTCACTATTTGGAGCAATCTGATGACACAACCACCTATCTGTTCAGTGGACGCTGGTAAGCTCACGCTTTCCATTAAAGGCGAGCCGCACACCTATTCCAACGACAAAGCCGGCAAACGGCAGGCAATCCTGGACGGCCTGAACGCCATCCCCACCATTTCCGTCGGCCAGGACACCTACCTATCCAGCAGCGAAGCGTTACAGTTGGTGGCCGCCGTGATGTATCCGGAAGGCATTCAAACGGAAGCAGCCTATCAGACGGTGTGCCAGGTGACAAATAAAGCCTGCAATCATATCGGCTATGGTGGCGAAGTTGAGCTGGGGCCACCGGCCGTTGCCTTTGCCCGGCGCGGTGTTTATCGCCGGCAGTATCCGCCGGTCGATGCCCAACTGGTACGCGATCAACTGAACCTGGCCGGGACCGGAAGCAGCTTCCCCCGGCAGGAAGTGGCCTGCACGATTCTGTGGAACAAGGCGGGGTTGGCGACGTACGGTCGTCACTGGAGCAACATGACAGCGGTCGAACAAAGCCTCATTCAAACCCAGGTAGACGCCATAGTCGAACAGGCGGGCTGGGAAAAAGAGAAAACGACTGCTACCGGCAGCTACACCAAACCACTGTCCGTTGCTGAAGCGCCCGCCCGCAGCCGCCTGGATGAGCTGCTGCGCCGCGAAAAAGGCCGTCCCGTGTTGGTCAGCAGCGTGATTTACCAGGCGCAGTTGGGGGCATACGGCCGTGGTTTTTATAGCAACGAACTGACCCCCGCGCTGCAAACCATCGTGGCTGAAACGCTGCAAGCCCACGGCTACCGCCCCACCCCACAAGACGGGGAATACCGGCCGCTGCCGGTAACGCTGGCGGCGGAAGCGGAAACAAACCTCCAGGAGAAACTGGCAGCGCTTCCGCCAGTGATGACGGAATTTGGGCAGGCCTTACTGCTGCGGAATGTGGTGGACGCCCTTGGTGTGGCGTCCATTAGCGAGTGGCAGGCGGAGCAGCTGGTGGCCGACGGCCGTGTCAGCCAGGCGCTGCGAAAGGTGGGGTATCAGAGGGAATTGACCTGGTGTCAGCCTTATCATTTCCAACCAAAGCATGAAGGACATGACGCCCGATGCGTCATTCTCAAAGAGGTGCGCATTAAAAACGACCCTACCCGCAAGCTTTCCTTGGCGCAGGGATTGGCCGTGTTGACGCCAGCGTTGGCCATTGATGATGTCGAAAACAACCTGGTCTATCTGGAAATGGTTGGTGCCAAGGAATCGGTTAAGGCCAACTGGGCGGCGCTGATGGGCGGCAATCGGGTACACTGGGTGGGAGGAAAGCGGATCGAGATGGACGGCATGAAGCAGCATATCAAGATTCAGGCAACGCTGCCCTGTGGCTGGGTCAGCCAGGTTCTGCTGCACAAACAGGCCAGCTTGAAGGAGATGAATCCGGAGCAGCCGTTTTATCTTCTAGACAATGGCACAGCCCCGGCATTGAGCCAGGATGACAGCCATCGGTCCGCGCAGTGGTTAATTCCGCCGCTGTTTTACCCGATGCTGAACAAATGTCTGTCGCTGCCCTTACTGCCAGAATGGGCTGGATATCTGTGGGAAAACGGCCGTGAGCGCAATTTAATTAAATTGTTGGATAAGGGCAATGGCCAGGAGTATGCCGCCTGGCGGGTGCTGCCAACTCCCGAGAATTGGCAAAAAGTTGTTCAAGAAGGTTTACAAAGTCAGGCACTCAACTTCTAAAGATCAGCAAAAGTGGCTCAAGAACCGGCAGTGTCGACAATAGCCAGGTTTTTTGAGCGACAAGGAAATGAAGGATATCCCGTCGCTAAATCAAACAATGCGTTTCTGATTCATGTGCCAACAAGAATTAGGAGAGATTAAACGACGGGATACAAAAATAATACCAGAAGGAGGCCATTAAGCAACACGTGAAACGCGCTTTCCCCCGGACCGCTGCTACCTCTCTGGAATCCTGTACCTCTGAGTATGAACAAAGGCTAAAATCATATCAACCAACATGAAACATGCTGGTGTTCAGCAACACAGCCGTACCCAGGTAGAAAAGAAGACAGGCAAAGTAGAGAGGTGATGATTTGCCAAGGCGCGTGCGTTAGATTAAGATGAATCCTTACACAGCACCTCCGAATTTACAATTGTTGGAGTGTTTACCTGATGCCAGATATGCCAGATAAAATCGATCCAGACCTTGCGTTGTATTCAGCCGAAAGTGGAATCGATCTTCCCACGTTTCAGGTGGCGGTAAATAGAAATTATCACGATAAGATCGTGCCAGGAGACGGCCGTTTCTGGAAGTTTAACATGACTTTTGAGACCCAGCAGTTGACACTGCCTCAGCTGCTGGTTTCTATTCGCCAGGG
>CAUJGI010000595.1 GCA_963169155.1 Chloroflexota bacterium | reverse complement strand
CTCGCCAGTGACCTGTGCGTACGAGGCGCGCACGGCCTGCATTTCGGCCAGATTCAGCGCCAGCCGCCGCGCCTGGCTGATGGCCAAAAGCGCCTCATCAGCCACACCGCGCAGCAGAATTTGCGCAACAAGTCCGTCTCCCTCTTGGTAAGCAAAAAAGGGTGGGCTGATTGGCTCGTCGATGGCGAAGCGCTGGATAACGGGGTTGGCCAGCAGTTCGGTGGCCAGGCGGTGTTTGTCGCTGGCGCTCAGATCGCCAGCCAGCTCGAAGCGCTGCCCGGTGGCCACACGTGCCAGGCCAGCGATGCCCAGCAGGGCAGCGGCGCGGCGCAGGTTGTCGGCAGGCGGGTCGGTGACGCCGGGGAGCAAGGAAACTTCAATTGTCAATTGTGAATTGTCAATTGTGAATGGTGAATGGGTGATGGTGAATTGTTCGGTGACGGGGTCGGCCAGGAGTTCGTGGGCCAGGTGCGCTGCGTCGCTGGGGGTGAGGCGGCCTTGCAGGAAGATGAGGCGGCTGGGGTGGAGGGTGGTGAGGTGGGTGATGCCGAGTTGGTGGGCGGCCTGGATGCGTTTGGTTTGGTTAACGGCCGTTTTCGGGCTTATCTGAATGCGGTAGGTGGTGGGGGTAACGGCCGTAATTTTTTCTTGCTTCATATCTCTCCCTCTAAAAAACAGGAACACAGAGTTCCACAGAGAAGTCACAGAGCTGCACAGAGAAAACATCTGCCAAATCTGCGAAATCTGTTGATTTTATTCTTGTAATCAGGTGCAAAATAAAAACTCCCCATCTGCGTGTAGGCGGGGAGTTGTGTAAATTATCGGGTATGCGGTTGGTGAAGCAGGTGACAAGACGGCCGTTGGGTGCGTAAGAGCAGCAGGTTTTTCGCCTGTTGGCCCCGCCCGAACAACAATCGGTTTATCGTTTTCATCATGCCCAAAGTTTCACCTCGCCAGCAAAGACTTGAAAGGTTTTTCTTCCAAAACCTGTCTGGTCTGGAATGCGTGATGCGTGGAAAAGTGGGATAGCGGCAATTAGCTTGTGGGAATAGATAGGCCAATTTTAGAGTATGTGCGAATAAATTCCAAGGCTTGCGGCCATAGTTCTTTGTGGGCGGGATCAAACGGCCGCATCGGTTCGTGCCCCGCTTCGGCAAAGGTGACCAGCTTTTTGTGCGGCCCCGGCAAAGTTTCGTACAGCTTGTCGATGGTGCCGGGCTTGACCGCCGGGTCGTGCCCGCCGCGGAAGATGATGGAAGGGGTGGTGAGTTGGGGCCAGAGGGTACGGCCGTAATCGGCCATCTTCACCATTTCCACCAGCGAGGCTGTGGGCACCCGGCTGACCACCGGCAGCCGGTCTTGCTGAAAGGTGGGGTCGTCAAAGTTGGTGGTTGGATCAAAATCCAGCACCCGCTCGCGCACCAGCTTGCGCATCGAGCGCATTTTGTGGGGGTAGAACCAGGGCATGACAAAACGCAAGACCTTCATCCAGTTCAATCGGTCGTCGGGCGCTTCGTAGATGGGCGTCAACATAATCAGGCCGCGCACCGCTGGGTTTTGCAGGCACAGGTTGGCCCCCAGCACCGCGCCCATCGAGTGACCCATTAAAAAAAGCTCGTCGTACTGATTTTTCACAGCAGCAAATGCTTCCTGCGCTTCGTTGAGCCATGCCTGCCGGGAAACCTTGTGCAGCTTGTCGGGGTAGTGGCCATGCCCCGGCAGCAGTGGGCAATGCACTGAAATGCCGTGCTCGGCCAGATAGGTGGCCATCGGATGTGAACTCAGCGGGCTGCCCATGTAGCCATGCAGCATCAGGAGACCGATACGGCCGTTACCATTTTCAACGCGGGCCAGCTCAACGTAGGCGCGGCGTTCAGCGGGAACATCATACGTAGGCGCAAATGGCATGGAGGTTTTTCCTTTCTATCGGCGAGTAATCAAAATATTGGGTGGGAATTTCTTCTGCTCAATCAAGGCCGAAGTATATAAAGAAGCAAGGACCAGGGCAAACCAATTGGCGCGGGACGGCCGTTACTTGAGGATAGTGAGAAAAGAGAGGGAAACGGTGAGCGCGTGGCTCATGATGGAGATACGGCCGTCTAAAAGCGCATAACGCAAGTTGACCAGCGACACCCACTTAATGGCCACGCCCTCCGGCCGATGGGGCGCTGGCTCCGCTACCTGAATTGCCTGCTGCGCACAAAACAGAAAGCCCACGCCAAACAATCGGCTGGCCTCCACCGCATGGCTGCCCAGGTAGGCCCACTGCTTGGCCTGAAACCCGGTCATCTGCTGGAGTTGATGCTGAACGGCCGTAAACGGATCTTCCTTGGGCTGGAGGTATTGGTCCAACAACTGCCAGTAAACGCCGTTGCCTGGCTTTTCTACCTCCAGCACCAGCGCTTCACCCGCCTTGTTCAAAATCAGGGCGTTAACATAGTCTAGCTTGTGCAGCGGCGAAACAGGAACGTTTGTTTGGCCATTCAAATGATGCGGATCTTTCATAGCGGCTAAGGCTTTGCTGTCTTTGTTTGGCATGGGCCACAGCAAAACGCACATCGTGTGCGCAACAATGTTCTTTTACAACCCAGTTCTTTTACAACCCACGCCAGTGGTGGCAACCGATCCGGTCTGGCCTCCCGCCCCTGTGCAGGTAATGGCTTTGCCAGTTTAGGCCATAAAATAATGAGGGACAATATGCCAATCTAACTACTCCCCGCTCAAAATGCTCACCAGGTCGGCCGCAAGCTACTTGAATAAGTCTAAACGGTGGATAAATGTGCCGCTGGCCCTGACCAAATGTCTAGACAGATGCCAGGGCCTCAGCTATACTAAGGCCGTTCAACGTATACAAATCATCAGCAAAAAACAGGTATTATGCCCCGCAAAAAGCGGGGTTATTTGGTTCAATCTAGGTGGGGAAGCCGCTTGGAAGACGAGTTCGTTGCAAAAGTGTACTTGCCCTGAGGCCTGCATCTGTTGTCAGCCCGAGGCTGCCGCTGAAGCTTCAGGATAACTGCTCTGCTTAGAAGGATTTCCCAAACTTTGTGTAATTGGCAGAAAATCTTTCAAAAAAGATAGCGTCAACACTGCCAATTACTTGAGTAAACCACACAAAAGTTGCCCTTTTTTCTAAAAACTTTGTGCGGTTTACTTAACGGGCAGAAAACACGTTTCCACAGCACTAAACCAAACGGATACATTTTACTGTGCGATGCACACGTCAGGTGCGTATTTGTCGTGCATGGAGAAGAGACAATGACCCAAGATTTTAATGATGTTGTCTATCTGACCGAAGAAGGGTTACAAAAAATCAAAGAAGAACTGGCTTACCTGAAGGGACCAAAGCGGGAAGAAATGGCCATTAAGCTGCAAACGGCCATTGCCCAGGGTGACCTGAAGGAAAACGCCGACTACCACGCAGCCAAAGAGGAACAGGGGTTTGTCGACGGCCGTATCAAAGACCTGGAAGACTCCTTGCGCCGGGCCAAAATCATCCAGGATGTCGGGCCAGCCGACAAAGTGCGCGTGGGCCACACGGTAACCGTGCTGGAACTGGATGAGGACGACGAGTACCAGGCGACCTACACCATCGTTGGCGCGCATGAGGCGGATCCCGGCAACGGCCGTATCTCCAACGAATCCCCCATTGGCCGTGCCCTGTTGGGTGCTAAGAAAGGCCAAACCGTCGCCGCGCTGACCCCCGGCGGCCAAATTCAGCTGCGCATTCAAAGCATTTCCTGACGAAACTTACCTTGATGGTGATGACGGCCGTTTCCCACCGGAAACGGCCGTTTTTTGTGCCTTGACACGCCTCCTCTGCATTTGTTATCATGCCGCCTCAACTGAAAACAAGAAAAAGCGATGAAAGGGACAGGTTAACCGGCCCCGTTGCTGCCCAGAGAGCGATGCAAGTTGCTGTGAGCATCGCCAGCAAACCCAGTTAACGACACCCTGGAGCTGATCGGTGAACGGTGTTCGGTAATCGGCGTTTACAAACCACTGATTACGGATTACCGATAACTGAGTAACCGATTTCGGGTGCGCCCGTTACAGCGCCCAGGCTTATGTGATTTGCCCCGGCAAACATCAGGCCGCTAGAGGCCCGCGTCAGGTT
>CAUJGI010000594.1 GCA_963169155.1 Chloroflexota bacterium | reverse complement strand
TGCAACTGGGTCCAGATGGTTCTCGCTGAGGTGCCGTTGTAATCGCCGGTATAGCCGAGACGGGTCCCTTGCTCCACACACACTTCCCGCGTCCCTGGTGCAAACGCCGCTTCGATAACATCGTTGCCGTCCCGGTCGGCCATGTGCGTGTAGTACAGCCAGAGCGTGCGGCCTGGCTGCAGCGGATCGTCCGGCACGCGCATGATGAGCGAGCTGCGCCAGCTTTCCTCGCGCGTCACGTAGCCGTCATAAGCCGCGTAGACCGGCGTCAAGCCCGGCTCCTCGTCGCTAAAAATGTCGATGCCCTGGTGTGGGCTTGCCTGGGAATATGGGCCACGCGGATCGCCGTACAGCAGGCCAATAAAGCCATCGGCGGGCAGCACGAAGGGAGCGCCGGGGCACGCTTCACGCTGCTCAGTGATCAAGGCGGCGCGCGCGGCGTCGTCGCCTTGGGCCCACTGCAAAAAGGATTGGCTGCGCGGGTCGGTGAGAAGTGGTACATAGCCCACAACCTGATTGAGCAAATAACCCCCTGCCAGCAGCAGCACGAGAATGAGCGCTATTTTGGACCCACGCTGTTGCGGATGAACCAGCCAGCGGGCCACTTGTTTGAGCCATGTTGAAAGTCGATTCATAGGTGGCGGTGAATAAAAAAGGGCAAGCTAGTTGCGGCTTGCCCTTCTGAAATGGTGAAGAATTGTCGGTTTAGCCTTCTTCTTCGGCGGCTTTGGCTTTGGCGATAACTTCAGCCTGCAAGTGGGCCGGTACACGGCCGTAACGCAAAAACTTCAAGCTAAATACGCCACGTCCCTGGGTCATGGAGCGTAAATCGGCCGTGTAGGTTTGTACTTCGGCCAGCGGCACTTCTGCTTTGACGATGCTCTTGGTGCCTTCCTGGTCCATCCCCAGCACACGCGCTCGCCGGGTGTTCATGTCGCCCAGGATGTCGCCCATGTGGTCGGCCGGAACCGTCACCGAAATTTCGTAGATTGGCTCCAGCAGCACCGGCCCTGCGCCCAGCATTGCCTGCTTGAAACCCTCGCGCCCGGCCGTCTGGAAGGCGATTTCCTTGGAGTCTACCGGGTGTTCCTTGCCGTCGTACACGATGGCCTTGACGCCAACCACCTGGTAGCCGGCTACTGGCCCGGCTTCCAGCGCCTGGCGGCACCCTTTTTCCGTGGCCGCCACAAACGGTCCCGAGATAGAGCCACCAAAAATCTCAGAGCCAAACTCAAATTCAGCATCATCGTCCAGCGATTCAACGCGCAGGAAGACACGGGCGTATTGCCCGGCACCGCCCGACTGCTTCTTGTGGGTGTATTCGGCGGAGTTGGTTTTGGTGATTGTTTCGCGGTACGGCACTTTGGGCACGGTGGTGGTGAAGTGCACGCCAAATTTGGACTTTGCCTTTTGTACGGCGATGTCGAGGTGGGTGTTGCCCATGCCTGCCAGGATTGTCTCATGGGTGGCTGGTTCGGTGTGCCAACTTAAGGTGGGATCTTCGATAGTGAGACGAGTGAGCGCCTGATTGAGTTTGGCCACATCAGATTGGGAGACTGGGTGAATGGCCACCTGGGTAATTGGGTTGGGCTGCACGATGGGGTGCAGCCGCAGCTTGTTGCCTTTGTCGCAGAGGGTGTCGTTGGTGTGGGCATCGCCCAGTTTAACCACTGCGCCGATGTCGCCGCTGTGCAGCTTGGCGACGGCCGTTTGTTCCTTCCCAATCAGCACTTGCAGCGTACCCACCCGAACTTCGCTGTCATTCTTGGTGTCCCAGATACGGCTGTCGGATTCCAGCACACCACCAAAGACCCGGATGTAGCTCATACGGCCGTAGGGGTCTTCACGTGTCTTAAAGATGAAAGCGGCGAAGGGCGAGCTGTCGTCCACTTTGTAGGACACTGTTTCCCCCGCGGCGTTGGTGGCCGTAAAGCCTTCCGTTTCGTTGGGGGCGGGGAAGAGGCGAACCAGCGCATTCATCAGGGGGATCACGGCAACGTTCGCCTGCGGGGCGCTGTAAATCACCGGGATAGCCATGCCCTGCTGCATTGCCAGCCGCAGACCGCGCACGATGTCCTCATCCGGCAGGCCGTCGTTTTCAAAATATTTTTCCATCAAGGCGTCGTCGCCTTCAGCGGCCGCTTCGACAATGGCTAGATGGGCCGCTTCGGCCTCATCCTGGAGTTCGGCGGGGATGGGGCCGCGTTCATCTTTTTCGCCCAGGCGGGCTTCCATCGAGAGCAGATCGACCACACCTTTGAACGTGGCACCTTCACCAATGGGCAGCTGAAGTGGGATAAAATTGCCGCTCAAGTTGTCCTCCACGCTCTTCAGAGCGCGGGCGGCGCGCACGTTTTCGCGGTCCATCTTATTGATAACCACGACGCGGGGCAAATTGCGCTTTTCTGCTTCGGCCCAGACAATTTCTGTGCCAACTTCCACGCCAGCAACGGCCTCCACCAGCACCATAGCGCTTTCAGAGACAGCCAGGGCGGCGTTGACTTCACCGATAAAATCGGCGTACCCTGGGGTGTCCAGGATATTCACTTTGCAATCTTTCCATTCAATGGGTGCCAGTCCGGTGGCAATTGAACTGTGGCGGCTGACTTCTTCTTCTTCAAAGTCCATGGCTGCCGTGCCGCTTTGCACATCTCCCATACGGGTGGTAACGCCGGTGTTAAACAACAGCCGTTCCACAAGGGTTGTTTTGCCAGCCCCGTTGTGGGAGATTAAAGCAATGTTGCGGATTTGACCTGTTTTATATTCTTTCATGCGTTAAAGACCTCTTGGAATTTGGTATCATAAAAAATTATTTTTGGGCAGACGACGAGACCGCAGGGTGGTGCATGATGGGGAAATTGTGGGTGTGTGCTTCAAGCGTATCAATGATGTTTTTGGTGACCCGTCACCTGATTGGGGAAATCAAATGCGTGGTTCCTTTTCTCTCTTTTTTGGTTCTCGGGAACGAGGGTGATTTTATTGGAAAAGGGGGGAGTTGTCAAAACGATGCAACGGCCGTACCACCGCTGCGTAATAGGTGTGCATAGGTTTGTTCTTGATGGATTTTGCTGAGTGGAGGTTTGTTAGATGGGTGATTTTTATGAAAACAGTGGGCGAAAAAGCGGCCGTTCGCTTTTTGGCCCAGTTATTTTGATTGCATTAGGCGTTTACTTTTTACTGCGGAACATGGGGATCGTGTCGGATTTGAACTGGGGCGTGGCGCTTCAGCTGTGGCCGCTGCTGCTCATCTTTTTAGGCCTCAATATTATTGTGCAGCAGGTCAAACGGCCGTTTGGCACCATCTTGAGCGGTCTGGTCAGCTTAACGGCCGTTGCTCTGTTTGGTGCTGTGCTGCTGTTTGGCGTGGAGCTGCCGTTTTTATCGCGCTTTAATTTGCAAACAGCGGCCGAATACCGGCAAGAAACGATTGCGGTAAGTGACGAGGGTGTGGAAACGGCCGTTGTCACCCTGGATTTAGGCAGTTTGGGTGCCGAGGTGACCGGGCTGGAGAGCAGCCAAAACGTGATAGATGGCACATTAAGCATCGCAGGCGAGCTGGAATTTGAGCAAACAATGCGTGGCTCAGAGGCGATTGTTTCCGTGGGTGAAAGTAATCCAGGTTTGTGGTTTGGCAATTGGGTCACCAGTGGTAACCAGCCACCATGGCAAATCGGCCTCAGCCGCACCGTGCCGCTGGACCTGACGGTGGATTCTGGCTCTGGTCAGACGGACCTGGCGCTTGGCAGCCTCTTGCTCAGCGATCTGGTGGTGGATATCGGGTCCGGGGCTATGAAGTTGCAGCTGCCGGGCGGGGATTATGACATTCGCCTGGATAGTGGTTCGGGGAGTATGGAGGTGGTGCTGCCCGCAGACGGCCGTCATAGTCTGGAACTGGACAGTGGGTCCGGAGCCATTAGCCTGTTTTTGCCACCCGGCATGGCCGCCCGGGTAGAGTTGGACAGCGGCTCCGGTAACGTCTCGCTAGACGATCGCTTTGAGCGCGTTTCTGGCGATGACGATGATGACAATGATGGCGTTTGGGAAACCCCCAACTACGACGCCGAGGCGGCCAACACGGTGCTGATCGTCATTGATGGCGGCTCGGGTGCCATATCAATTAACCAGCCGCAGGGGCGGTGAGCGGTAATCGGTGATCAGTAATCGGTTTACCGTTTACGGATGGTGGGCCAGCTGCTTCATGTGGGCGAGTACGGCCGTAACTCCGTTCAACCGCTGCCCCGTCAACACCTGCTGTAAACCCATCCCCAGGTAAAACTCCAGAGGAATTTTGGCGATCTCTTCTGGAGTGGTCCAGCCGATGCCCTCTTGCAGCAGCGACGCGTAACCGCGCACAGTGGGGGCCTCTTGGGGGATATCGAAGTGGTAAAAGATTTTGCCATCCTGCCATTCTGGGTAGATGAAAACAGGGGACACACACTCATGCACCT
>CAUJGI010000593.1 GCA_963169155.1 Chloroflexota bacterium | reverse complement strand
CGGTGGTGTCGTCGGCGGGCGTGGTCGGGCGCATCTCGAACGTGGCCGGAGGATACGCGGACGTGACCCTGACGGTTGATCCGCGATCGTCGATCGTCGCGATCGTCCAGCGGAATCGGGCGCGGGGGATCGTGCAGGGGGTCGGAAACGACAACGACTACGACATGCGGGTGTCCTACCTGCTGCGCCGCGATGCCGTGCGGCCGGGCGACGTGGTGGTGACGAGTGGAGTGGGCGGGACGTTTCCGCCCGACCTCCTGCTGGGTCGCATCGCGACGGTGGACGATCAGAGCTTCGGGTTGTTTCAGCAGGTGGTTGTGGAGCCCGGTGTCGACTTTTCGCGCATCGAGGAGGTGTTCGTGATCGTCGGTCGGGAAGGCAACTGAGATGCAGGACTGGCTCTACGTCCTGGTGTTCTTCGGCCTGATTTCGGGTGCCAGCGTGACGCTGCCGCTGTTCGGCATGCCGACGATTGCGCCGAACCTCGCGGTGATCGGGCTGGTGTTCGCGGCGACGCATCGCAGTCCGTTTCACGCCTGGATCGTGACGCTGGTGATCGGAGCCACGGGCGCGGTGGTGGCTGGCGGCGTGCCTTCTTCCAGGCTGCGCTGGTATTCAAGCGCCTCAGCAGTGACGGTGAGGTAAATATTTTCATCCATGCGAAAAGTATCCCGGTAGTAGCTGGGGGTCGCTGGTTCGTCGCCGGTGAGTCCTTCGGCCCAAATCAGGCCAATGAGGCCGACGCAAACGGCCACAAAACCCAGCAGGGCCGTACGCTTTAGACGTTCGCGGCTTGGTTCCGCCATCGGGTCCATCCTTCTTTCAGCCAGCGCCGGGTGGCGGCGATAAAGTCCACCACCGGGTCCAGCGGGCAGAGAAAGTTACAAAACGGCCGGTAGGTGATCAGACTGGCCAGGATAATCAGGACGAGGAAGATCCATTGCACGGCCGTTCCTCGCAAATCAAACAAGGTGGCAAAGGGTTCGTAGCTGGCCACACCGGGGCGGCGCAGGGCCAGCCCCAGCACGATGGCGGCCAGCGACAGGCCGCGCTGCACCCATTTGAGCGCCTCACTGAGGTCGCGCGGGCGGTACGGCTTGGCTTTGCTGATGGCCGCCACACACTCCTGAAACGCGCCAAAGGGACAAAACCAGCTGCAGTACGGATTTTTGGCATCGACGGTGGTGACAAACAAGATGCCGCCGATGAGCAGGTACCAGTAGAGATTGTTGTGCCAGTCGGGCCAGTAGCCGCTGAGCAGCGAAATAATCATGGTAATGGTGAGCGGCACGGTGTAGACAAAGCCCAGGAAGATCATCCCGGCGATGAGCGTGCCCCAGCGGGCGCGCATTTTCCATTTGCGGTTGTGCCACTTGTGGGTCAGGTAGCCAGAGGCGAAGAGCAGCAGCAGGATGGCCTCGGGCCAGCCAAATTGAATTGGTTTTTGTTCAGCGGGCAGGCTGACGTTGAGCGCTTCGTTGGCAATTTGGCGGGTGGCGGCGCGCACAGCGGCGGCTACCCCCTCGGCGCTGACGGTGGCACCGGTAACGGCGTCCAGGTCCTGCCCCAGTTGAAGGGAATCGGTGATGGAACGGCCGTTATACTCCCCAATCATCTCACTCGACTTCACCAGCCGGAAAAAGCCGGGCGATTCACGCTCGGTGACAACCTGGGTGCCCACAATCGCGCCAGTTGGGTCGATGGCTACCAGCATGTCGATGGGGCCGCCGTAGCCGGGAGCGCTGCCCAGGGCGGCATAACCCAGCACGGTGCCGTTTTCATCCAGGGCGACAAAGATAGGGCCATCGGTGCGTACTTCGGCGGTGCCGGGCAGCAGATCGGGCACCAGTGGGGCCACGTCGGTGCCGCTGGTGAAGTAGCCCACAATCCAGGCGCCCACCACCAGGGCCACCGTCAACACGATGAGGAGACGTTCGCGCTGCTGTTTTTTCTGATGGGGGGAGGGGACGGCTTGTAGGGGAATGGAACGGCCGTTGCTCATGAGGGGTCCTGTGTTTGTGCCCGATGCCCGGTCACGGTTGAGGCTGGCGAATGGCGAGGGGGAGAAATAACAATCGCCAGACGCCAGCCTCATTAGAAAAACCGAACGTCAAATGTCAGGCTGGTGGTTAACGACGGCGGGTAAACCAGATAACGCCACCGGCTAACAGCCAGACCGCAAAGCTTACCCAGAAGATGGTTGCCGCGCGGGGTTCTAATTCGCCACCGCTGGAGGCCGCATTCTGGTAGATGAACACAAGGATGAAGGCCCAAATGAGCCAGAGCAGCCATTCGTACCACGGCCGTTTCTTGATCTTAATCATAACAGTGTCAGACATTGCTTAACCCTCCATTACCGGTTGTGTGCTGTCAATTCCGTGTTCGGGCAGGTCCAGACTCCACCATTCTTCGGCGCTGGCCTGGGTGCCATAACCAAAGGCGTCGTCCATGCTGCGGAAGAAGCTGTCCAGGAACGGTGCGGTGGACGCCCCGGCTTTCACCCACTCGTGGACCCATGCCTTGTCTTTCTTGGCAAAGGGACAGACGGCAAAGCAGATACCGCAGTTGGTACCGGCCTGCTCGCGCCAGTAGGTGTAGCAGGTGACGGAATTTTCGAAGTACGCCTTGTGGCCTGGATTGTTCCAGCCGCCCCGGGTTTCCCAGGTTGGCTCATCGTCGAAGCTGAGGGATTCAGACGGGCACGCTTCGGCACATTTCTTGCAGCGCTTGCAGAACTCCATGATGCCGGCGTCGATTGGTTTGTCGACGGCCACGGGCAGGTCGGTGAGCAGCTTGAAGACACGCACCATCGGGCCAAATTCCGGGGTAATGAGCCGGTTCAGGCGCGACAATTCACCCAGGCCAGCCATTACACCAAACGCGGGGGCGATGCCCAGGGCGTTGGTGCTGGATTCACCCAGGCACTGGTAACCCAAACCACGCAAAAATTCCTGGGCGGACGCCTGAATGGTTTCGCCACGAGTGTAAGAAAGTGTAGTGGTTTGCGAACCGAGTTGGGTGGGGCTGCGACGCATCGTTTCGGTAGACATCTGCACCGTGTAGGCGATGGCGTATTTGCAGCTGTTGGGAATGTAGCGGGCGTTGTCATCTTCCGAGGCGACGGGATCATCGGTGAAGATGAGCTCTTTGCCGTCAGGGTCAACGCCGTAGATGAGCTTGCGGGTGTTGTCATCCAGCTCGATGAAGCCAACGGTGGCGGCGCCAAAGTGACGCATGGCAGCGCGGATAATCTTAGCGGCTTCTTCGGGCGAACCTTCCCATTTGGGGACGCCGCGGTCTTCCGGGGTGGGCGCTTCTTGCGGGCCGAGGAAGCTTTTGCCAATACCCACGTGGGCGGCTTTCAGCGCCTGGTCTTTCAGGGTGTAGCCGTCGACGTTGTTGAGCATGCGCTCCAGCTCGTTTTTGCTGGCGGCTTCGGTGAGGCGGTCAACTTCGTCGTCGCCGACGTAGCCAGCCATACCCGGTCCACGGACGGAGCCGGTGCGCTCGTTGTAACGCTGCATCACATTCCAATCGATCTCGATGGTTGGTTCATCAACCGTTTTAACCCACCACGGCCGTTTGGGACGACCGGCGGGATCGGAGAATTTGCCAGCGGCAAAGGCGGTGGGGGTGGCAGCTGCAGCAGATTTGGTTACGGTGGCAACGGCCGTTGCGCCAGCGCCCAGCCCGGCAATTCGCAGAAAGTCACGCCGGTTTAAAGTAAATTGATCATTCTTGGCCATTCCTTGTCCTCCTACGTGTGGGTCAATACGACACCTCTTCCGGCTACCTGTTTGGTCGTAACGGTATTGCCCACACAGCACACAGTCGGTGCGCCTAAGTTGGGAAATTGGTAAAAAGTATTTTGATACTTGCCTCTAGTTTAATGGCGCAAGGCCGATGGCGGTATCGGGAATCGGCTGGTTTTGTGTGGTGAATTTCCTGACAAGCGCTGCGATGCAGTTGTCATTCTTGGCCTGGTCTGGAAAAGTGCCTCACACCGTGAAGCTACTCTTTAAACGTATCCAAAATGCCCGCGCGAACGGCAAACTTGATCAGGTCGCTGCGGTGTTCCAGGTGCAGTTTTTCCATGGCACGCTGGCGGTAGGTATCGGCGGTTTTCGGGCTGATGATGAGCTGGTCGCCAATTTCCCGGCTGCTGTAGCCCATCGCCGACAGGCGGAATACGACCTGTTCGCGTTCGGAGAGGGTTTCAAACTGCTCCAGCTCGGTTTGTTTGTGGGTGAAGGATTCCATCAGGGCGGTGGCGGCTTTGGGGTGCAGGTACCGCTCGCCAGTGAGCACCACGCGAATGGCCTGCAGCAGGCTGGTGTGGGTGGAGGATTTGGGGATGTAGCCATCACAGCCCGCTTCAATGGCCGGCAGCACAAATTCGCGGCGGCTGTGCATGGAGAGGACAATGATGCGGCTGGTGCTGTTTTCTTGCCGGATGGTGCGAATCGCTTCCAGGCCGCTCATGTCGGGCAGGCCCAGGTCCATGACGATGACATCAGGCTGCCAGCTTCGGGCGGCTTCAATGCCGTCGCCGCCGCTGCCGACATCGGCGATCACTTTCAGGTCCGGCTCGCTTTCCAGCAGGGCGCGCAGGCCGTCGCGCAGCACTTTATGGTCGTCAACAAGCAGGATGGTGATGGGGGTATGGTTCATGCGGGTAACCTTTCCAGGAGTGGCAGGCGCACCAGCAGGGTGGTGCCGCGGCCAGGCTCGGTGTCTAAGATGAGGCTGCCCCCGGCAATCGCGGCGCGCTCACGCATGCTGATCAAACCGAGGTGACGCCGTTCGGAAACGGCCGTTGCCTGAAGCTGGTGCTGGTCAAAGCCACGGCCGTTATCCTGCATACACATAACAATGTTGTTGTTTTCCTGGTACAGGGTTACCTCGACGGTTTGTGCCTGGGCATGGCGCACGACGTTGGTCAGCGCTTCTTGGGCAATGCGGTACATCGTGACTTCGATGCCTGACGGCAGCGCTTCATTGGTAATATTGGTGTGAAAGTGAGCATTGATGGGCGAATTTTCGGTCATTTCCCCGACGAGGATGCCCAGGGCTACCGGCAGGCCAAACTCTTCCAGCGCGGCCGGACGCAGCCGGTAAGACAACTCCCGCACCTGTTCAATCGTTTCGGAAACCATGTCCAGCAGCGATTGCAGGCGACTTTGCAGCGCGGGGGTGTCGGATTCTTTCTCCAGCGTTTTGATGCGTACCAGCAAACTGGTAAGCATTTGCCCGGCCCCATCGTGCAGTTCACGCGCCAGACGGCCGCGTTCTTCTTCCTGCGCCTCGACCAGCGATTCCAGCAGCACTTGCCTGGCCTGTTCCTTTTCCGCCAGTTTCAGGCGCAGCCAGGCGTTGGCCACAATTTCAGAGACGTGCGTCCCGATCGTTGTCAGCATTTCCAGGTCGTTGGTGTCGATGGCCTGCTCTGCTTTGCAGTGCAAATTCACCACGCCGTATTTCTGGCCACGGACCTCGATGGGGATGGTGATGTGCCTGGGTGTGGTTTGTTCGCTGGCTGGCAGCCGATCGCAGCGGCTGATGTGGGCGTTGCTGGCAAAGTAGCCATTCACCAGGTTTTTCTGGCAGCCGCAGCACGCCACCTGGCTTTCGCATAACAAGTTTTTTTCCAACTCGGGTGGTACGCCATACCAACTGGCCAGGTGAAAGACATTCCGTTCAGGGTCGCGCAGGTAAACCCAGCCCGTTTCCAGGTTCATTACTTCCACAATGTTGTGCAGGATGGCGTACAGCACATCGTGAATTTCGGTTTCCCGCTCGGCGGCGACCATGATGCGGTTGGTGGCGGCCAGGCGGCGGTTGGTGCGGGCCAGATTGTTTTGGGTGTCCAGCAGGTGGTCGGTCATGGTGTTGATGGCCTGCGCCACCTCGCCAATTTCATCTTTAGCCCAGACTTGGGCACGCGCATCCAGGTTGCCCTGAGACACTTCGAGGGCCATATCGCGCAGATCGACCAACGGCCGTGTGAGCAAAAAGTTGAGAAACGAGGCGATCACCAGTGATCCAGCGGCTGCCAGAATGGTGATGAGCAGCACGCTGCGGTTCCCGGCGCGCATGGCCGCCTCGACGCGCACATCGGTGAGCAGGTAGTTGAGCCAGTCAGACAGGCTGGCAGTTACCCAGTAGTTGAGCGTCAGCCCGACGGTCAGCACCGTGATCAAGATGATGCCCGTGATTTTCAGGCGCACGGGCACCGAG
>CAUJGI010000592.1 GCA_963169155.1 Chloroflexota bacterium | reverse complement strand
ATCATCCATTTACCATCCACAGAGATGGTATGTGGCGTATTTTACAGATTTGGTAAGGACCTGTCAAGTCTTTTATCACCCATTAGCCATCTATATGGATGGCAACGCAGGGCAAGCAGAGTGGGTAAATAATCTGTTAGGAATCCGACAACCGGCTTGACACCTCAAACCACGCTTTGCTAGAATCCAACTTGTGAATTTGTTCACAACTCGCTAACCGACACCCGTTCGCAGCAGACCAACTATTTCATTGGCTGCTGCTGCATTGGAGTAACCCATGACCACCGCACCTGTGAAAATCGGCACGGAGAAGCTGCCCCACCCGCCCGGCCCGCTGGGCAAATGGCCCCAGGGCGTGCTCAAGCAATTCCAAGATCAGCCGCTGGAGACCATGATGGCCATGTTCCGCAAATACGGCGACGCCATTCGCTTCCGCGCCGCGCTTAACTTTTACGGCTACCTCTTTTTCCATCCCGACCATTACCAGCACATTTTGCAGGACAACAACCGCAACTACATGAAGATGCCCCACCCGTCGCTGAGCCTGCTGCGGCCGGTGATTGGCAACGGCCTGCTCACCAGCGACGGCGACTTCTGGCGGCGGCAGCGGCGGCTGGCCGCACCCGCTTTTCACCGCAAGCGCATCGCCGCTTTTGCCACCACCATGACCGCAGCAACGGACGTCATGCTGCAAAACTGGCATACGCTGGCCAAAGGCGGCCGTCCCCTGGACATCAACGCCGCCATGATGCACCTGACGCTGGAAATTGTGGGCAAAACATTGTTCAGCATCGACCTGACCCGCGAGGCCGACACGGTCGGTGAGGCATTTTCGGTGGTCAACGAGGAGATTGCCCACCTCACCAGCATTCCGTTTGCCGATATTGGTCTGAAGATTCCCTTTTTGCCCACCACGCGGCGGATTAACAAAAATACGGCCGTTCTCACCAAAATTGTGCATGGCATCATCCAGGAACGGCGGCAGACTGGCCTGGAAACGGAAGATTTGCTGGGCATGCTGATGGCCGCTCGCGACGAAGACAGCGGCGAGGGCATGAGCGACCAGCAGCTGCACGACGAGGTGATGACCATCATGCTGGCCGGGCACGAGACAACGGCCGTTGCCCTGGCCTGGACCTTTTACCTGCTGTCGGAACATCCCGCCGTGCGCGCCGAGCTGGAAGCGGAGGTGGATGGGGTGTTGAACGACCGTCTACCCACCATGGACGACATGCCCAACCTGCCCTACACGACGATGGTGCTGGAAGAAAGCATGCGGCTCTACCCACCTGCCTACGCCATCGCCCGCTGGGGCAATGAGGAGGACGAGGTCGGCGGCTACTACGTGCCCAAAAACGCCGTCATCACCACCAGCCCTTACGTCACCCACCGCCACCCGGAATTTTGGGACGATCCAGAGCAGTTTGACCCGCAGCGGTTTACCCCAGAGCGCAAGGCGGAACGGCCGCGTTACGCTTACCTGCCCTTCGGCGGCGGACCGCGCATCTGCATCGGCAACAGCTTTGCCATGACCGAAGCCACGCTGCTGCTGGCCAGCATCGTGCAGCGCTACCGGCTGTCGCTGGTGCCTGGCACGCGGGTGGAGCTGGAACCGCTCATCACCCTACGCCCCAAGGGCCACCTGATGATGACCTTGACGCCCAGGTAGTCGTCGTAGAGACGTTGCAATGCAACGTCTCTACAACACAAAGGTCCTAACCCGTTTCAGGTTTCTGGCTTCCCCTTTATAATCAGCGCTACACACGCATCAAGGAGAACAATATGCACAATTGGAAACGCTGGATGTCACTGGCGCTGCTGCTTTTGCTGGTAGCCGCCTGCTCACAAGACATTGAACCCACCCCGCAAATACCAACGGACACGCCAGAGGAAGCAACGGCCGTTCCTACCGAAGAATCAGCAACGGCCGTTCCCACACCTGAGCCTGAACCAACTGAAGCGACTGTGGCCGAAACGGCTGTGCCCACCAAAGAACCCGCCACCGAAGAGCCCGCCGAAGTCGGCTTCGCCTGGCCTGCGCCGGTTACACCCTATGACGATTTCAGCCGCGCACCGGTAACGGCCGTTGAACAAACCACCTTCACCGACCTGGAAACCAACTACCCGCCCGAGCGCGACGACCTGGCCCTGGCCATCGCCTACCGCGGCCTAACGGAACTGCCCTCGACAACCCCGCCGGTCCCCACACCCTACGTCGTCGGCATGCGTGAACCCATTACCGTGCTCAACACCGACCTCAACACCGTCTCCGCACCCAACTTTCAGCTGCTGCACATCAGCGATCATGCCTACTTCTGGTTTGATTCCACACCTGGCCTTTCCGATCCCAGCAGCGAAGCGCTGCAAAACACCGGTGCTGCCTTCGACCAGATCTACGAGCAGGACATCGCCATCTTTGGCCCGGAAGACAACCCTGGCATCGATGGCGATCCGCGTGTGCACATCGTCAACGCCTCACCACTCACCGTGTGTGACGTCACAGAAAGCACTTCGCACCTGTGCGGCCTGGGCGGCTACTTCGGCTCCAGCGACATTCTGCCGCAAAGCGTCGATCCCAGCTCCAACGAGCGCGAAATGTTTGTCATGAACGGCAGCTTCTTCGGCTCCAACAGCTACCTGGACATCCTGGCCCACGAATTCCGCCACATGATTGAATCCAACTACGACGCCAACGATTGGGATTGGGAAGTGGAAGGCTCCGCCATGCTGGCCGAAGATTTGCTCGGCTTCCCCAACGATCCGATTGCCCGCGGCAACCAGTTCCTGGCCAACCCAGACCAGCAGCTCAACCGTTGGGTCGATGGCAACACGCTGCCCTACTACGGCCAGGGCTACGTCATCAACCGCTACATCTACAACCGCCTCGGCCCGGATCTGTACCGCGCCTTTGCCACCCATCCTGATCCCGGCTTCCAGGCCATCGACGCCATTGCCGCCGAGAACGGGTTGGATTTCGATGGCATGACCATTTTCCTCGACTGGCTGGCCGCGCTGGCCATTCATACCGATGAAAATGCGCCAGAAATGTACCGGCTGCGCGATGGGTTGGATACGGCCGCTTCCACCGGCATCAACAACTTCCCCACCACCATCGACAGTACCGTCAGTCAATACGCCGCCGACTACTACCAACTTTTTGGCGATGGCCCCGTGACGCTAAACTTTACCGGCAGCAACCACACCCGGCTCATTAAGGTGCTGCCTATCTCAGGCGCGCAGATGTGGCTGGCCAACCGGGCCAACTACAGCAGCATGCGCCTCACGCGTGAATTTGACCTGAGCGGCGTGAGCAGCGCCACGCTGGAATACGCCGTCTTCCACGAAATTGAGATTGGCTACGACTTTGCCTACCTCACCCTCTCCACCGATGGCGGGCAGACGTGGCAGCCGCTGGCTGGTGAACAGATGCAGGGTGAAGGCTTCAACGACGACCCGGCCGACGCCGCCCTGACCGAACGGTTCTACACCGGGCGCAGCGGCGACTGGGTGAAGGAAACGGTTGACCTGTCCGCCTATGCCGGGCAGGTGGTCCAGATTCGCTTTGAATACGTCACCGATCCCATCCTCACCTTTGGCGGCCTGGCCCTGGACAACATTGCCATCCCCGAAATTGGCTTCTACGACGACGCCGAAAGCGACAGCGGCTGGGTGGCCGAGGGTTTTGTGCGCGCCACCGGCTACGTGCCGCAGCGCTGGCACGTCATGCTCATCACCTACGAAAACGGTGCGCCGGTTGTCACCCCCATCGAACTGGCGGCGGACAACATGGCAACGGCCGAATTTTCCCTGAGCAATGCCGGGGGCGGACGGCCGTTTCTCATCATCGCCGCCTCCAGCCCCAAAACCCTGGAACCGGCGCACTACCAGTTTGAGCTAACACAATAAGTTAATGGGACACAGATGTCCTGTTTTTTAGGAAACTCGATGAGTGGACTCACCACCACAGTTGAAAATTTGTAGCCCGATTTGGTAAATCGGGCGGCGATTTACCAAATCGCCCTACATTTAGGAGGAATCATGAAACAACTGCGTCACCTTGTGCTCTTGCTTTTCAGCCTGGCTTTGCTGGCCATCGCCTGCACAGAAGCCGATCCCACGCCCACGCCACGTATCAGCAACGGTGAGGACGAAGCTGATGAACAACCCACGGCCGAAATCGTGGAAGTTGAAGTCACCGTCGTGGTGACCGCTACCCCGGACACTGAAGCGCCCGCCGCAGCGACACCAACCCCCGCCGCTGAAGACGAGCCTGCGGTCGAGGTGGGCGAGCTGCCCGGCCCGCCTGCCCTCATCACCAACGACGAAGGTGGCGCAGTAGGCATTACCGGCGAGGTGCCTTACACCAACCCGTTCTTCAGCGAGGGAGTGGCCGCCCCGATGGTGATTCTGGAAGACCAGGCCGGGT
>CAUJGI010000591.1 GCA_963169155.1 Chloroflexota bacterium | reverse complement strand
CGGCCATCACCTGCCAGACACGCTGCGCCGCCGTGCCGCCCATGTGGTGAGCGAGTGTGCCCGCGTGCAGGTCGCTGCCGCCGCCCTGCGCACGGGCGATCTGGCCGCCCTGGGCCGCCTGCTGCGCCAATCCCACCTCAGCCTGCGCGACAGCTACGAAGCCAGCGCCCCCGCCCTCGATTTGCTGGCGGCCACCGCCTGGGCCACGCCCGGCTGCTATGGCGCGCGGTTGGGCAGTAATGGATTTATGCAGGTTTTGGTGGAGGATGAGTCGGTGACGCAGGTGATTGCAGCGTTGAATGAAGTGTTTGTGGGGGATTACGGCCGTATGCCCCCCAGCCTCGTCACCCAATTCACCAATGGCACAGAAACTACAACGAATTAGAGTAATCAACGAATTTTTATCCCTATTCGTTTGTTACTCCAATTTGTTGTTGCCTACTCGTCATCCTGAGCACAGCGAAGATTCTTAACGTGCTTATGCTTTTTTAAAATCAAAACCGGTAAAAAAGGGCGAGGTATAATGTAGGTGACGATGAAATAAGAAAAAGGAGTCACCTAATGCCCCAAAGACGTACGTTAAAGCTAAGTCAAAAGGCAGAAGCAAACTTGCAAGAACAGCGAGATCACAACCCACGACCCTATGTGCGCGAACGATGTGCCGCCTTGCTAAAGATAGCCAGAGGCAAGTCAGCGCATTGGGTGTCGCAGCATGGATTGTTACAGAAGCGAAATCCCGACACCGTTTACAATTGGTTGAACATTTATGAAACGGAAGGGTTAGCCGGCTTGATAGCTCGCCAGCACGGTGGTTACCGTCGGGGGTCACTTTGACGAAGAGAAAGAGATGGCCATAAAAGAGCGCTTGCGCCACCCACCAACAAGCACGCCAGAAGAAATCCAGGGGCATTGCTGGACCTTGGCACGGATTCAGGCGGAGTTTACCTTTCTGGCAGGCTACACTTTGTCCGGCATCTGGCATCTGCTGCAACGTCAGAAGATACGGTTGCGGCAAGGCCGTCCGCAACAATATAGCCCGGACCCCAAGTACCAGGAGAAAGAGCAGCGATTGTTGGCTCGGCTGGCACAAGTAGGCCAACGGCCGGAACAAGAAGTCTTGATTTTTAGCGATGAGTTTACCTATCATCACTGGCCCTTGCCTGCACCCACCTGGGCACCACAGGATGACCCACCTCCCCTGGCCGAACATGCCGACCCCGGCGAAAAGCAGCGCCGGATTGTGGGCGGTGTCAATGCCTGGCAGGGACAGGTAACCTACCTGGATGCCGAATCGATTACTGGCGCTGTTTTTGGTCAGTTCTTGCGTCGTGTTCATCAAGCTTATCCTGATGCCGAACGCATTACGGTGGTGGTGGACAATTGGCCGACTCATGAGGCCAAAGCGGTTCGAAAAGCCCTGGCCCAATTGCCGAATCTGGAATTACTTTTTCTACCCACCTATTCACCCTGGTTAAATCCCATTGAAAAGCTCTGGGACTGGTTGAAGGAAGCGGTTCTCCGTATGCATCCCTTGGCCGGTCGCTGGTCAGCGCTCATGGATGAGGTTTCCGATTTCCTTGACCAGTTCGCCGATGGCTCTACCAAACTTCTACGGCGCATCGGTCTTGCCGGTGACGGTAAACTCGCCCAAGCGATCCTTACCGGTTTTGATAGTAAAAACTGATCATCCCCAGGTCTTCGAAAGATTGGACCAATCTGTTCTATTCCCATTGACGCCGCCTGACTTCACTGCTACAAAAGAAACACATGGAAAGCAAAATTTTAGTCGTAGAAGACGATAACACCTTGTTAGAAATGTTGGAGTACAACCTGGCCCGTCAGGGGTACCAGGTTGTCACCGCCAAAGACGGCCGTGCCGCCCTTACCTTTGCCCGCCAGGAAAAACCAGATTTGATTGTGCTCGACGTGATGCTGCCCGGGATTGATGGCTTTGAAGTGTGCCGCATTTTGCGCAAAGAGTTCAGCTTCCCCATCCTCATGCTCACTGCCCGCACCGAAGAAGTGGACAAAATTGTCGGCCTGGAAATGGGCGCCGACGATTACCTGACCAAGCCGTTCAGCATGCGCGAGCTGATGGCCCGCGTCAAGGCGCTGCTGCGCCGCGTCGATCTCATTCGTGAGGCGCTGCACAGCCAGGCCAACGGCGGCGCAGGCCAGGATCTGGCCGAATCGCTGCCCATGCTCACCTTTGACAACCTGGAAATTGACCAGAACCGGCGTGAGGTGCGGCGCAACGGCGAGCCGCTGCGCCTGAAGCCGAAGGAGTTTGACCTGATCCTGTTTTTGGCCCGCCACCACGGCATCGCGCTCTCACGCGACCTCATCCTGGAGCGCGTCTGGGGCTGGACCTACGACGGCAACAGCCGCACAGTGGACGTGCACGTGCGCTGGCTGCGCGAGAAAATCGAAGAAGATCCCGGTAATGCCACCCGCATCCTCACTGTGCGCGGCATCGGCTACCGCTTCGACGGTTGAGCCCGTAAGCGGTAATCCGTAAGCGGTAATCCGTTTACCGTACGCGAAGCGGTCGCGCAGCGACATTACCGACCACCGTTCACCGACATGTTCCCCCAAATCCGCTGGCGCATTGCCATGTCTTACTTCATTCTGGTCACCGTCGTCATGATGGGGCTGGCGGCGTATTTGTCGCGGCCAGGCTGCCTGGGCAATCCAGTTTGCGTGCGGCAGGCGGTTTCGGGCGCGGCCGTTTTGCTGATTATCGCCACGGCCGTTCTTGCTTTCCCCGTCGCTGCCCGCACCACACGCCCCATCCGCCAGCTGACCCAGGTCATTCAGCGCATCGCCGCCGGGGAGTGGAACGCCCGGGTGCTGCCGCAAACCCGAGACGAACTGGGCGAGCTCATCCTCTCTTTTAACGACATGATCGACCACCTGCGGGCCCAGCACACCACCCTGCTGGAAGAAAATGGTCAGTTCAACACCATTCTCAACTACATGGCCGACGGCGTCATCATCACCGACCGACAGGGCAACGTGCGGCTAGTCAACCCGGCCTCGTCCAAGCTGCTGAGCCTGACGGAAAAATCATCGCTGGGCCGCTCCTTTGCCGAGGTGGTGCGCCACCACCAGCTGATCGATTTGTGGCAGCGCTGCCAGGATGAGCGGCGCGAGGTGACGGCCGCTGTCGAAATCGGCCGCGAGCTGTTTCTGCAAGCCATCGTCACACCTTTTGACGAACGATCGGCGCAGGGCTACCTGGTGATCCTGCAAGATTTGACCACAGTGCGCCACCTGCAAATGGTGCGGCGCGACTTTGTCAGCAACGTCTCGCACGAGCTGCGCACGCCGCTGGCCTCGCTGCGGGTGATCATCGAAACGCTGCAAGATGGCGCGGCCGACGACCCGGCAACGGCCGTTCGCTTCCTGGATCGCGCCGCCGATGAAGTGGATGTGCTGACACAAATGGTGGAGGAGCTGCTGGAATTGTCGCGCAGTGAGTCGGGCCAGGTGCCGCTGCGGCTGCAAAATACGGCCGTCGCCGACCTCCTGTTTAAACCCCTGGACCGCCTCAAGCCCCAGGCCGAACGGGCCAGCATCGAGCTCATCCTGGACCTGCCCGCTGCTCTGCCCAAGGTGCTGGCCGACCCCGACCGGGTGCACCAGATCGTCACCAACTTGCTGCACAACGCCATCAAGTTCACCCCCGAAGGCGGCAAAATCACCCTGCAAGCGTACCCGGAGAAGGGCGAAGATGCCGTGGTCATTGCCGTGCACGACACCGGCGTGGGCATCCCCAAGGAAGATTTGGGCCGAATTTTTGAGCGGTTTTACAAGTCGGATCGGGCGCGGACGCGCAGTTTGGGGGGCACGGGGCTGGGGCTGGCTATCTCGCGCCACATGGTGCAGCTGCACAACGGCCGTATCTGGGTCACCAGCAAAGAAAACAAGGGCAGCAGCTTCTTTTTTACCTTGCCAACGTCTACCCCTGACGCCCGGTAATATACAGTTCGGTCAGCTCTTCGCGGGGATTGGTGAAGAGTTCGGCCGTTTCGCCAAATTCCACCAGCTTACCCAACCAGAAAAAACCAGTCCAGTTGGAGGCGCGGGCCGCCTGCTGCATATTGTGCGTCACAATAACGATGGTGTAGTCGCTGGCCAGCTGGCGCATCAAATCCTCCACGTTTAGCGTCGCCACCGGGTCCAGCGCTGAGCACGGTTCGTCCATCAAGATCACTTCCGGGCGTACGGCAATGGTGCGGGCGATGCACAGCCGCTGCTGCTGCCCCGGGTTCAGATTTTGCGCCGGGCCGTTTAGATTATCCTTCACCTCATCCCACAGCAGAACGTCCTGCAAGCTGCTCTCCACAATTTCATCCACGTTGTGATCTTTGGTCATGCCCAACACGCGCGGGCCAAAGGCCACATTGTCGTAGATGCTTTGGGGGAAGGGATTCGGCCGTTGGAACACCATACCCACCCGCTGACGCAGCTCCACCACGTCTACTTCCGGCGCGTAGATATTTTTGCCGTCTAACAATATTTCCCCCTCCACTCGCGTGCCGCCAATCGTGTCGTTCATCCGGTTAATGGAGCGCAGAAAGGTAGATTTGCCGCAGCCCGACGGGCCAATGAGGGCGGTAATCTGGTTGGCTTTCACCGGCAGGTTCAGCTCCTTCAGCGCCTGAAAAGTGCCGTAGAAAAAGCTAAAGTTGTTGACTGTTAGTTTGTCATTCATAGGTGTGGTGGGTGAAACGGCCGTTACCCAAACCGGCCCGTCACATAATCCTCAGTTCGTTTGTCGGTCGG
>CAUJGI010000590.1 GCA_963169155.1 Chloroflexota bacterium | reverse complement strand
AGAGCAAAATCGGCCGTTTTGACCGCAAAGCGCCCAAGCCGTTCCATCCCGGCGATTTGCAGG
This sequence comes from Chloroflexota bacterium, assembly GCA_963169155.1. GTDB lineage: Bacteria > Chloroflexota > Anaerolineae > Promineifilales > Promineifilaceae > Leptofilum. The sequence goes on along the minus strand of CAUJGI010000590.1, from coordinate 3,030 downwards.
GCGCGGTGGTGCGCCTGCCCAACCGCCCGCCGGAGGATGCCTGGAATGAGGCGGTGGTAGGGCTGCAAACGGCCGTTGCCCAAGATTGCCGTCTCGCCTGCGAAGCGGATCACAGCCGGGGGTTTAAATGGTCGCCCCGTTTTGCCAGCCAGCAGTGGAGCCAGCTGCTGCTGCCACTCTACACCAGCTTCTACCTGGACGACGACAACCGGGCGCAGATGGTGCTGCTGCACGGCCAAACCGGCAAGTTGTACGGGACAAAACGCGCCGCGATGAAGCGTGCCCAACGAGTGGCGGGGATAATTGCGGTAGTTGCGGCCGTTTTCCTGCTGATCACCCTGGCGCTGTTGGCCGTCGGCTACGCCGTGACTGAAGATGCGCTGGCCTGGGCCGGGGTGACGGGGGTGCTGGCGGTGGGTGGGGGGGGAACGGCCGTACTCCCCCTCGTCTATGCCTGGTACATCAACAGCGCCGCCAAACAGTAAGAGGAAACCACAGATTACACAGATTACACAGATTTAAGCGTTTTATCTGTGCAATCTGTGCAATCTGTGGATAAATTTTCCTTTGCCTCTTCTTTTTCTTTGCGCCTTTGCGTCAAATTTCAACTCAAAACTGGCTGTTTGATGAAGCCCCGCGTTACCTGCATCAACTGTTCGATGTTGGTCCAATCGTGGGTGTAGGCCGACGAATCCACAATGTGTGTCGGGTCGTCGTAGTATTTGCCGCTGGTTTGGGCCACGTCGGGGGAGAGCGCCAGGTATGTGTAAGTTTGGGCCATCTCTTCGGGGGTGATGGCGTACCGGCTTTTGAGGGCGTACATTTTGCGCAGCAGCGCTGGAAGGTGGGGATAACGCTCGTCCACATCAATGCGCACGTTGGTCACGCGGATGGAGTTGGCAGTTACGGCCGTTCCCGCCAACTCCTTTGCCAGCCAATACGTGTACATCACCTGGGCCAGTTTGGACTGGTAATACGCCTTCTGCACGCTGAACTTTTGCTGACGAAACTCTGGATCGGCCAGGTTTACCTTCAGGAAAGGGTACGTCATTAGCCCTTTGGAAGAAATGGTGATGATCCGCCCCTGCGTGCTGCGCTTCAGGGCGTCCAGCAGCAAATCCGTCAGTAAAACCGGGCCGACGTGATTGGTGGCCCACACCTGTTCGACCCCCTCATCGGTAAACACAACTTGCTTACGCCGGATGTCAAAGTCGGCGGCATTGTGGATGAGCACATCGAGCACAGCATAGCGAGCCAGGAACGCCTGGGCAAAGGCGCGGATTGACGACTGGCGCGACATGTCCAACAGCATCAGCTCAACGTCAGCGCTGTTGGCCTGCTGGCGAATATCGGCCAGGGCCGCTTCGCCGCGCGCCTGGCTGCGGCAGGCGATGATCACTTTATGCCCCTGTTGGGCAATCTGCACGGCAGCGGCTTTGCCAATGCCCGAGTTACCGCCGGTGATGATGCACAGTTTTTGTTTCATGTTGTTCCTCTTGTATTTCCCCGGAAACTGCCATTCGGGGCCTTAGTGCAGTTTGGCATAAATTTGTTCCGAGAACTGTAGGCGCTGCGCCAAACTGCTTAAAGTACAGTGGACCGTTTGTAACACGGAATGTACTTCCGCAAAGCTGTCCTGAGCTCGACCTTTTACTTTTGCTTGTCATACCCGCGAAGGCGGGTATCCATCCTGTTTACCGGTGTGGATTCCCGCCTTCGCGGGAATGACATCTTCGCGAGTAAGGGCGGGCCTGGACCGGCTGGAAGTTTCCAAGGGGATTTACGTTGTCCCCATACCAGCTTCTAAAATGTGTAGAACCTGGTCAAATAATCGCGCGGCTTCTGGTGTTTCGAAGAGGGAACGGCCGTCATCCTTCCCCACTTCATCCGGCAAACGGTTCAGCAGATAACCGCCCAGTTCCGTAAAAATCACGTTGAACAAAAATGCCGCCAGGTCGGCATCAATCTCTGGGGCGATGTCACCCCGCGCCTGACCCTGCTCCACCAGCTGCCGAAAAAAAACGGCCGCACCCGTACGCGCCTGTTCTTGCAGCGCGGCGGGCAGCGCCCCACCACGCACCGCCCGGTAACCAATCTGGCTCAGCTGCGGCCGGGCCAGCTCAAACTGAATGCCCGCCGCGCTGAGCCAGCGAATGTAGGCAAAGGTGCCCATCGCCGGATCGGGCGGATTGCTGCCCAGGAACTGCGCCTTGGCCTCCGCGCCGAGGGCCAGCAGGTAGGTGTACAAATCTTCTTTGTTCTCGAAATATTGGTAAAAACTGCCCTTGGCAATGCCCGCCTGAGCCACAAGGCGGGAAATGGACGCCGTGTCGTAATCGTTCTCAGCAAACTCGGCCAGCGCCAGGTCGATGAGGCGCTGCCGTTTGGCTTCAGGCAGGTTGAAAAAGGTTTCCTTGGGCATCGGCTGCATTTTCCTTTCAATATGACCAGCCAGTCACATGACCGACCGGTCACATTATACAAAACGGCCGGTCCCTTGTCAACCCAAACCCGACAAATCCAGCAACTCGAAATATAACGTAGGGGCGGGACGGTGCGGCATGGTTTGGGGCTAAACAGGCAGTCGAATTGTTGCGCCAAACCAATCAGCCACATGTCTCACCCTGCCTGTGACATGTGGCAGCAGTTGCGAATATAGATTGACGCCCCTTTTGGCGCTTTGTATAATCCCAATGTTGCATAGATTTGTACAGATTTATTCTGGTTTACAAAGCTTTTGGATAGATTATGAACGATTACCTTCCCGAAACTGAGCAGTGGATTTCCCTGACCAAAGCGTCTGAATTTTTGGGTGTGCACAGCACCACGCTGCGCCGCTGGGCCGATGACGGGCAGGTTCCCTTTATGCTCACGCCGGGAGGCCATCGCCGCTTTGCCCTGTCGGATTTGCAGCAGTTTGCCGCCAACCACCGTCAGACGCAGCTGCCGGGCAGCTTTGAGCATCTGTGGGCCGAGCAGGCGCTGACCCAGACGCGTCAGGCGATCACCGCGCACCAAAGCGAAGCATGG
>CAUJGI010000589.1 GCA_963169155.1 Chloroflexota bacterium | reverse complement strand
CTGGCCGACGAACTAGGCGACCTGCTTTACAGTTTGTGTGAACTGGCAACGGCCGTAAACGTCGACCTCGACCAGGCACTCACCGCTGCCCTGGCCAAATATGAAGCCCGCTGGCAGGCAAAAGGGCATCCGGGCAGTGGACAGTAACCAGAACAGCAAAGAGGTAATTAAGTAATCAGGTAATTGGGTAATTGGACAGGCAAATTACTCAATTACCCAATTACCCAATTACTTCCCAAAAAGTTATCAACTCTTGGGAGAAGAAGCATGCACGACGGATTAAATAACAATCACAAGCATAAACAAAGCGTTGCCCATCGTGTCGTCATTACCGGCATGGGCCTGGTAACCCCCCTGGGCCACAACGTGCCCGACACCTGGGCCGCCATCAAGGCGGGCAAATCGGGCACGGGCGATTTTGTGGTGCTGCCCAAAGGCGAACACGAGATGGGCGCCATCTGCGAAGTGAAAGATTTTGACGCCGACGCCTACCTGGGCCGCCGCGATGCCCGCCGCCGCGACCGCTTCCAACAGCTGGCCACCGTTGCCGCCCGCGAAGCTATCAGCCAGTCCGGTCTGGAAATCACCGACGACAACCGGGACCGCATTGGCATTACCCTGGGCACTGGCGTGGGCGGCATCCAAACGCTGGTTGAACAAGAGCACATCGTGCTGGAAAAAGGGCTCAAACGTGTCAGCCCATTTGCCATTACCATGATCATGCCCAACGGTGCGGCCGGTATGATTGCCATCGACTACGGCATTCATGGCCCGTCGACCACCATCACCACCGCCTGCGCCGCGGGCTGCGACGCCATCGGCCACGCCTTCCGCACCGTCCAGCGTGGCGAGATGGATGCGATGCTCACCGGGGGTAGTGAATCCATTCTGGCCTCCGTGGCCGTAGCTGGCTTTGAACGCGCCGGGGCCACCTCCAGCAAAACCAGCGGCACGCCGCAGCCGTTCGATAAAAATCGGGATGGCCTGGTGGTGGGTGAAGGGGCTGGCATGTTGGTCATTGAAAGTCTTGAACACGCCCAGGCACGCGGCGCAACAATCTACGCCGAACTGGTTGGCTATGGCCAGACCACCGATGCCCACCACATCACCGCCCCTGCCGAAGGCGGCGCTGGAGCAGCCCGCGCCATCCGCAAAGCATTGGCCGACGCCGGGCTCAAACCTGAGGATGTGGATTACATCAGCGCCCACGGTACCTCTACCCCACTGAACGATGCGTCGGAAACGGCCGCAATCAAAGCCGCCCTCGGTGAACACGCCTACAACGTCGGCATCAGCTCCACCAAGTCGATGACCGGGCACATCATGGGCGCCACTGGAGCCATCGAAACCGTCTTTTGCACCATGGCCATCCAGGACCAGATCATGCCACCCACCATCAACTACGAAACCCCAGACCCCGACTGCGACCTGGATTACGTTCCCAACACCGCCCGCCCGGCCAAAGTAGACGTCTGCCTCAACAATGCCTTCGGCTTTGGCGGCCACAATGCCGTTTTGGTCATCAAAAAGTTCCAGTAACTCCTAAAATCGCCGAACCCATACCGCGCAGCAATAATACCGCTTGACAGTATTATTGCTGCGCGGTAACATTCTTCCATGATAAAGTCCTTCAAATCAAAAGAAGCAGAGAAGGTCTTTGGCCGACGGTTTTCCAGCAAGCTCCCACAGGATACTCAAAAGGCCGCCTACCGGCGGCTCGCTTTTTTACACTCGGCAAAAGAGTTGAAGGATTTGCGTATACCACCATCGAACCAATTAGAAAAGTTGAGTGGCGATCGCCAGGATCAATATAGCATTCGCATAAATGCACAATGGCGAATCTGTTTTATCTGGCAAGATGGTGATGCCTACGACGTAGAAATTGTCGACTATCATTGAGGAAAAATAATGGAAGAAAATCGTATTCCACCTGTTCATCCTGGCGAAGTTTTGCTCGAAGATTTCCTTGAACCGTTAGGAATTAGTCAATATCGCCTGGCAAAAGAAATGAATGTTTACCCACGAAAAATCAACGAAATTGTTCATGGTAAACGCAGCATTACGGCCGATACGGCTTTGCGCCTGAGCCGATTTTTTGGCACAACGGCCGAATTATGGATGAATTTGCAGGCACTCTACGATCTAGAGAAAGCCAGAGATATGCTGGAAGAACAAGTTGTGCAAGAAGTAACGCCATTTGTTTGGGATACCGCCAACCCGGCAATGGCCTGAGTTTAATATGAATCGTTTTGCTGAATTAGAAAATAATCTCAACGTTCAGTTCAGGGATTACTCGCTGCTGACGCGTGCGCTTACCCATCGCTCATACCTCAACGAGCACCCCGATGAGGTGCTGGAAGATAACGAGCGGCTGGAATTTTTGGGCGATGCCGTGCTGGACTTTATCGTCGGGGCGTACCTTTACCACCGCTTCCCGGAGATGGACGAAGGGGAGTTGACCAGCCTGCGCGCGGCGCTGGTACGGGCCAAAACGTTGGCTGGTTTTGCGAGTCAATTGGAAATCGGCCGTTTTCTCCAGTTAGGCTATGGCGAGGCCGAAAACGGCGGCCGGGAGCGCACCCCGCTGCTGTGTGCCACCTTTGAGGCGGTGGTTGGCGCCCTCTATCTGGATCAGGGGATGCCACCCGTCAAAGTGCTGGTTGAACAGCTTGTTGGTCCGGCACTGGCCGAAATCATGGCCGAATCCCTGCACAAGGACGACAAAAGCGAATTTCAGGTGTGGGCCCAGGCCCGGTACAACATCACTCCGCACTACGCGGTGGTCGGCACCAGCGGGCCGGATCATGCCAAGCTGTTTACCGTGCAGGTGCTGCTCAACGACGCGGTCTGGGGCGAGGGCACCGGGCGCAGCAAGCAGGTGGCCGCGCAGGCCGCCGCCAAAGTGGCCATGGCCAAAGCAGAAGCGTTCGAAGACGCATGAGCCGCATTTTAATCACAGGGGGCAGCAGCTATTTGGGCCAGCACCTGGTGCCGCTGGCCGCCGCCGCCCATACTGTCCACTACACCTATCACCAAAACCAACCAGACCTCCCCGCACCAAGTTCACCGCTGGACGTTTGTGACGAAACGGCCGTTCGCACCCTCATCTCATCCTTCCAACCTGATGTCATCATTCATCTCGCTGGTTCCAACCGGGGCCACGACATGGCCGCGGTTATCCGGCTGGGCGCAGGCAGCATCGTCTGGGCGGCCCAGGAAGTAGGCGCTCGCCTCATCCATCTCTCCACGGACAGCATCTTTGCCGGTGACGCCGCGCCGTATGACGAAACGGCCGTCCCCACCCCCGTCAACGCCTACGGCCGGGCCAAAGCCGACGCCGAAGCCATCGTCCGGCAGCATCCCAACAGCGTCATCGTGCGCACCTCGCTCATTTACGGCCTGCATGCCATGGACCACGGCACCCAGTGGATGGCCGACGCGCTGGCGCAGGGCCAGCCTGTGACCCTGTTCAGCAACCAGATACGCAATCCCGTTTGGGTCAACAGTCTATGCACGGCCGTCCTGGAACTGGCTGAAAACAGCTGCACAGGCATTCTCAACGTGGCTGGCCGTCAGGCACTCAGTCGGGCCGATTTTGCCTTGAGAATGCTCGATTACTGGCAAATCCAGCCGCGCACCACGCTGACCGTTGCCCCCTCAGACGGCCGTTGGCCATTGAATTGCGAGCTGGATTTGCGCCGGGCTGCGGCCGTTTTGTCAACCCCTTTGCCCGGTGTAGACGAGGTGCTGTCGGGGAACGGGTACGGCCGTTCTGCATAGTACCGATGGC